>JAFQWB010000003.1 GCA_017407725.1 Clostridia bacterium
GATGGCGGCACCTACGGGAAGAGCCGCAAAGAGAATGTCTGAGGCAACTCAGTGCGAGGCAAAGACTATTCACAGACTTCTGGAGGCTGAATTTTCGGGTGCAGAGGGCTCAAAGTTTGCAAGAAACGAGAATTATCTTCTTGATGAAGAGGTAATAATAGTTGACGAGGTATCAATGGTTGATACTGTGCTCATGGCATCCCTTTTGAGGGCAGTAAAGCCGGGTGCAAAGGTAATGCTTATAGGAGATTCGGATCAGCTTCCTTCTGTAGGTGCGGGAAACGTGCTTTGCGATCTTATAGCATCCGATAGGTTCCCGACCGTCAGACTTACCGAAATATTCAGACAGGCAAGAGAGAGCAGAATTGTCACAAATGCTCATGCAATAAATAACGGAGAGCTTCCCGTGCTTACCGATAAGAAGAGCGATTTCTTTTTCGTATCAAGGGAAAACGAGGAGCTTATAATTCCCACGATCGTCGATTTGTGCATTAACAGACTGCCCAAAACTTACGGAGAAGAGCTTGCTTCCAATATACAGATAATCACGCCATCTCATAAGGGACTTGCAGGAACCGAAATACTAAATTCAACCTTACAGGGCGTTATGAATCCGCCGTCCAAGCAGAAAAGGGAAAAGAAATCAAGAGACCGAATCTTCAGAGAGGGAGATAAGGTCATGCAGATAAAAAATAACTACGAGCTTGAATGGGAGAGAAAGGGAGAAAAGGGAAGCGGAATATTCAACGGAGATATAGGAAAGATTCTTCGTATAGATAATATGAACGAGGTCATACTTATATCCTTCGATGAAAGAGTATGCGAATATCCCTTTGAAAACCTTGATGAGCTTGAGCACGCATATGCAATAACAGTTCATAAGAGCCAGGGAAGCGAATATCCGATAGTGGTTATCCCCGCATACAGATATTCACCAAGGCTTCTTACAAGAAACCTTCTTTATACAGCTGTAACACGTGCGCAGAATATGGTAATAATCGTAGGAAGTGCGGCTGTGGTGCAGTCAATGGTAGAAAACAACAGACTTACAAAGCGTTATACCGGACTTAAGTTTATGCTTGATGAGGAAGAATAAAATGAGTTTTTCAGAGCTTTTTCTGAATCTTATATATCCGCCGAGATGCGTTCACTGCGATGAAATAATGTCCTTTGATTCGATGGCGGTGCTCTGCGAAAAATGTAAGGCTCTTTATGAAAGAGAGAAGGAATTTGAGTGTCCGATATGCAGAATGCCGCATTACGAATGCGACTGCACACCGGGAAGAATGGGAATAGAGAAGGCTCTTCACGTTTCGGAATATTCAAAGGATAAAAGCGTTACAAGAAGCATAATTCTTTATGCCAAGGAAAAGCGCTATAAAAGAATGTTCAGAATGATAGCCGAGGATGCGGCAGGCGTTATCAAAAGACATACAGATAATTTTGAGGATACGGTGGTATGCTATGTGCCGAGAGATCCCGATACCAAAAGCAAGAAGTCGTTTGATCAGGCAGAGATCGCAGCACATATGATTGCGGATATCCTCGGGATAGACTGTATAAGAGCAATAAAAAGAAAAAGCTCCGCAAAGCAGAAGCTCCTTGGCGCGGCAGAAAGAGATGCCAACGCAAGAAAATCATACGAAAAGATAACAAAAAGAACACTTGATATATACAAAAAGAGGGTAATACTCTATGACGACGTTATGACAAGCGGAGCAACAGTTCACGCTTGTACCTCGCTTTTAAGGCAGATGGGAGCAAAAAGCGTTACGGTAATTACCTTCGGAAGAACTTATATTGATGACGAGAGGAAATAAAGGGAGGATATTATGGAAAACAGAAGCGAATTTGAAAACAAAAAAATATACGATGCCGCGATAGAAAGGCTTGAATCCTCACTTACCTCAAAGGATGCAATGAAGGAAGCAATCGAAAAGCTCGTTTCTCTCGGTAGCTACCTTGATGCAAGCGAAAAGGCAGAGTATTATGCTAAAAGACTTGAAAGAATTGTTGAAGAGGAAGCCGAGAGAAACAAAAAGCGCAAGGCAGGCAGAGCTTTGCAGGTAATATTCCTCGGAATGGGAATAATTCTTGCCACTATGATAATAGTTATAGTTGCTCTTGCAGTAAGAGAAGCATTTTAAATTTTAAGAATAAAGAATAAAAAGAGAATCGGACGGCGATAATCCTGTTATACTTAATAAAAGGAGCTGTCCAAATGAAGAAATTTTCATATTTTACGGTATTTTTTTGCATCGGGATAATAATCGCATCCCTTATATATCTTTCTGTTATTGTGTATGAGACAGATGGGATATATTCGGGCGTTATAAGACTCCACGTTCTTGCGAATTCGGATAATGAGGACGATCAGACACTCAAGCTTTCTGTAAGAGATGCTCTGCTTGAGTATTTTGGAGATAGCGATGATGCAAAAAATCTTGATGATGCGACCCGATTCATTCTTGAAAATAAGGATGAAATCGAAAGGGTCGCCGAAGAAAGAATAAAAGATGAGGGATATTCTTATGAGGCAAAGGTCAGCCTTGTAAAGGAATATTACCCCACAAGAGAATATGAGGGAGCAAGACTTCCTGCAGGAACTTATCTTTCACTCAAGGTCGAGATCGGAAGTGCAGAGGGCAAAAACTGGTGGTGTGTGCTTTACCCACCGCTTTGCACAGGCTCGGCAGAAGCCTCAGAGGAGCTGTCAGAGGCGGGCTTCAGTACCAATCAGATAAAGCTGATAACCGATAATGAGGATCGGGGATATACACTAAAATTCAGAATAGCAGAGACACTCTCGTCGGTGGCAAATAAGCTTAAAAAGCTCTTCAGGTGACAAAATGAAGAATATCTATAAGGGTGTCGAGCGTAAAATGATAGTAGTCAAAAATCCGGGAGAGGAAGGATTTTTTGACGAGGTTCACTTTATATTAAAAAGCGGAATGGAAAATACCGAAAAGAGCTATGAGGATATGGTCAGCGAGGCATCGCGTATCATTGATGCACAGTATTTTTCATCAGATCGTAAAAGGAAGAGCACAATCGGAAGAGAGATACTCTTTTTTTCTCTCGGAATCTTTTCATCACTTGCGCTTTTCCTTGCTTTTCTTATCTTTTATATCGGATAATTTTCAAAATGTATTGATAAAATGCATGAAATATGATATAATATCTAACAGTTAACGTGAACGTAAAAATGGATAGACCGAATGCGGATGGGGCGTTTTTCGCATATAATACGGTCTTTCCGAATACATATAAGATGGCTGCGTGGGCGTCAGAGACGTCTGCGTATGTTTTCGTGTTTAAACTTTCAGAAAGGATTATTTATGGCGAAAAAAAATAAAGAAAAAACAAGTGTCAAGGTCAGTATGCTTGGCGGTCTCGGAGAGATCGGAAAGAACATCTGCGCAATTGAGTGCGGAGATGATATAATTGTTGTTGACTGCGGACTCGGATTTCCCGATGACGATATGTTTGGTATTGATCTCGTTATACCCGATACTACTTATCTTGAGGAAAATGAGGACAGAATACGCGGAATATTCATAACTCACGGACATGAGGATCATATAGGAGCACTTCCTTACGTTCTTCAGAAGCTCGATGTTCCGGTTTACGGAACAAGACTTACTGTCGGAATAATCGAAAAGAAGCTTTCAGAGGCAAGGCTTGATCACGAGCCTATTCTTATCTGCGTTTCGGCAGGCGACGTTATAAGTGCAGGATGTATGTCGGTTGAGTTTATCCGTGTTAATCACTCTATTGCCGATTCGTGCTGCCTTGCAATAAAGACTCCGTGCGGATATATCGTTCATTCGGGCGACTTCAAGCTTGATTTCACTCCGATAGAGAGCGATGTTATGGATATAACAAGACTTGGTGAGATCGGTAAAAAAGGAGTTCTTCTCCTTATGTGCGAGTCTACTAATGCCGAGAGAGAGGGATATACTCCCTCTGAAAGAGTTGTAGGAAACACTCTTGAAAACATATTTATGAGACACGCCGACAAGAGAATAATTATAGCGACCTTCTCGTCCAACGTGCACAGAGTTCAGCAGATAATCACAAAGAGCGCTTCTGTCGGAAGAAAGGTTGCACTTACGGGACGTAGTATGCTTAACGTAATAAGCGTTGCCGATTCTCTGGGATATATGAAGATTCCCGAGGGAACAATGATCGATATAAGCGAGGTCAAAAGATTCAAGCCGAGTCAGGTAACCATAATCACTACGGGAAGCCAGGGCGAGCCTATGTCCGCTCTTCACAGAATGGCATATTCTGAGCACGATAAAATAGAGCTCGGAAACGATGATCTCGTTATGATCTCTGCTCACGCTATCCCCGGTAACGAAAAGTTCGTGAATAATATACTTAACGAGCTTACAAGAAAGGGAATTACCCTTTACAGCGATAAATTTGAAACCCACGTGTCGGGACATGCCTGTGCAGAGGAGCTTAAGCTTATGCACGCTCTTACAAAGCCGAAGTTCTTTATGCCCATACACGGTGAATATAAGCATCTTGCGGCACACAAGGAGCTTGCGAAGGCTATGGGTATGCCTGCAAACAATATTTTTGTGGGCGCAATAGGCGATACGCTTGAGCTTACGCATAAGAAGGCGGCTTGGAACGGTTCTGTGCCCTCGGGTGTACTTCTTGTCGACGGAAACGGTGTCGGGGATGTCGGAAACATCGTTCTGAGGGACAGAAAGCACCTTGCCGAGGACGGAATAATAATCGTTACCGCCGTAGTTGACAGAGATTTCGGAATAATCGTTGGCGGACCCGAGGTCGTGTCTAGAGGCTTTGTTTACGTCAGAGAAAATGAGGAGCTTATCGATTCCTTAAGAAGAATAGCCGTAAACAGCATAGAAAAACAGCTTGGCAGAAGATCGTGCGATTGGGCACAGATCAAAAAGGCTGTTTCGGATGATATTTCAAGGTTTGTCTATAACGAAACAAGAAGAAGACCTATGATACTTCCGATAATACTTGATGCCGAATAAAAAAGAAAAAAACAAAAGGGAGGATAGCCTATGAGAAAGCGCATATTTACGATGCTTCTTGTTGTTCTGTCCGCCCTTTTTCTCGTTTCGTGCGCCTATCCTGATAATGAAGGGACGTCGGGTGACAATACACAGGTGTCGGGAGAGGTGGTTTCGCTCGAAATCGAGGCGTCAGACACTCTGCTTGTTATCAATCCCGTAATCGAGGGCGGAGAGGGTCTTTTTGAATATGAGATTAATCTTGCAGATCAAAGTCTTACGGGAGATGGAAGAGAGAGCGCATCGGTAGAGTGCCGGACCTGTGAATGGGGAGAGCTTGTTATAACCCCGTTTGCAATAAACGGCAAAGGCAAAAGGGTGTATGGAGAAGCAAGGGCATTCGTGATTGAAAACAAAAGGGTAAAGACCCCCGATGAGCTCAGATACGATAACGATAAGCTCCTTATATCAACACCTGCAGAGCTTATTCTTTTTTCTCATGCCGTATCAAGGGGGGAAGACCCAAGCGTTCTTCTTGAAAACGATATTTCTATGGGAAGCGCTTTTACCTGGAGAGGAATAGGAAGCTCCGAGGACGGATATTCGGGAATCTTTGATGCAAACGGACATACCGTGAGCGGACTTTATATTTTGTCATCGGGTAAAAGGTCGATAGGCTTCTTTTCAAGAGTTGACGAAGATGGAGAAGTAAGAGATCTCGTAATAGAAAACAGCCGTGTTTTTGCAAATTCAAATAAATATGTCGGCGTAATAGCGGGCGAGCTTTACGGAAAGATAATCGGCGCAAGAACAGATGCCTTTATATCAACAACTTCAATGAGCGGATATGAGGGAGTATACTCAAGTCCGTCTGACAGTGCGGTTGTCGGAGGAATTGCAGGAAAGATAGACGGGGCTCTCTGTCCTTTAATAAAGGATGCACGCTTTGAAGGAAAAATAGATGTAAGCGCGCTCTGTATTTCTTCTGTCGGAGGAATTGTCGGAAATGCTATAGGAGCATTCTTTGGTATTGAAGAATCAAGCTTTACCTCCGAGATAAGGGTGAGAAGCAGATATTTCTCCGAAAGGATAGGAGCGGTTTCGATAGGCGGTATTTGCGGAAGTGCATATAGCGGAAGAATACACGCGTGTGTTTCGGGCGGAAATATTGTAAATGATTCTACGGTAAGTGCATCGGTGGGTGGAATTATCGGCTCTCTTAAGGGTGCTGCCGCACTTACCGACTGTGAATTTACAAGTGAGGGAAGCATTGATACAAAGGACTCATACAAAAGTGCGGTCGGCGGAATCGCAGGGTCGGTCTCCGACCCATACTCGTGCGGTGCGTTAGTAAAAAGATGTGCATCGCTTGGAAAATTAGATATTTCAGAGGGCGTTGCAGGGGGAACTATAGGATACTGTGATCAGCTTTTTTTCGCAGAGTCAATATGTTTTAACGGTATTATAACCTCGGGTGATACAGACTCGTATTCGGGCTCGTTTATAGGATGCTCGGTGTCGGGTAATAATGAGGGCGCGATCATAAAATATTCGGTTTCGGCAAATGCTTTGCCATATGTCGGATATAGCGACGGTGAGACCGGTGCCGCAATATATAACTGCTATAATATAAGAACAGATGATACCGATGCCGAGGAAATTATAAAGCTTTCTCATATATCGGATAGCTTTGTGTACGATAGCGAATCGGATAGCCTTTTCCTTGTCTGGCAAAAGGATGCATCCAAGTATTCGGATAGCATAACGCTCGACTCATATATAAAGGATTCCGATGCAGAAGAAAACGAAAAGACCGACCCATTGAAGATAATCGGGGAAATAAAGGA
>JAFQWB010000004.1 GCA_017407725.1 Clostridia bacterium
AGCGTAAAGGCAGAGGTTGTTGAAGCTGACGATGCCGGAAAGGTTACCTATAAGAGCTCTGACGAGAAGGTCGTTACCGTTGACGAAAACGGAGTTGTTACCGCAGTCGGAGAAGGCTATGCGGTGATTTCTGCAAACGTATATAAGGGAAGAGCGGTATACTGTGCAGTATCGGTAACACCCGAGGAGCTTTACGTTTACGAAAGCCTCGGAAACCCCTATCTTCCTATCTGGGAGCACATTCCCGACGGAGAGCCTTACGTGTTTGAAGATCCCGACAATCCGGGAAAATACAGAGTTTACGTGTACGGATCGCACGATACCAAGCTCTCGCACTACTGCGGATATGAGCAGGTGGTATGGTCTGCACCTGTTGACGATCTTACAAAGTGGACCTATCACGGCGAGATATTCAAATCGACCGTTCAGGGAACAAAGGATACTCTTTACGCTCCCGATATGGTAGAGGTGGTAAATGCAGACGGAAGCAAGACCTACTATTTCTATCCCAACAATCAGACGGGCGGAAGACGCGGCATGGTTGCAAAATCAAGCCGTCCCGACGGTCCCTTCCTCACCTGCAACTGGTCGGATGAAAATATAACCGAGACGGTAGGACCGCTCGGCTTTGACGTTGCCGTTCTCTATGACGATGACGGAAGAGTATACGGATATTGGGGTTTTGAAAACAACGAGGATTGCTGCTTTGCAGAGCTTGACCCGAACACAATGGCAACTCTCAAAGAGGGAACAGAGATACGTCTTAACCTTCCCACACGTACCGATATCAGCAGTCCGAAATACGATCCCTCGAAATATAACATTTATCAGGACGAATACGTTGATATGTGGGGCTTCTTTGAAGCACCCTCGATAAGAAAGATAGGCAACAAATACGTGCTCATCTTCTCAAGACGCGGACTTTTGACAGAGCCTACGGGATGCAATACATTCCAGCTTGCATACGGATACAGCGACAGCCCCGAAGGACCTTGGAAGTGGGGTGGAATCATCGTTGATGCAGGCGGCGAGGCGATTCCCAAAACGTCCACCTCATATGACAGAACCTTCCCTGCCGATAATACTCACGGAAGTATCTGTGAGATAAACGGACAGTGGTACGTTTTCTATCACAGATCGAATAACAGATACAGCAGACAGAGCACGCTTGATGCCATTACTGTAGAGTGGGATGAAAAGAGCGTTGCAGAGGGCGGTAAGGTTAGCATCAGTATGGCAGAGACTACCTCAAACGGTATGTATCTTGACGGACTTGAGCCCTACAGACAGTATCCCGCAAGTATCGTTTGCTACCTCACGGGCGGCTCGAATATACTTGCCGAGTATGATAAAGACAAGATCGATCCCGTTGTGATCGCATCCTCTCAGTCGGTTGCAGGAGTCAAGTATTTCAATTTTGATAAGAATGCTCCCGTCGGTAAATCCACGTCACTTGCAGTAACCCTCCGTCCTCTCGGAAAGGACGTTAAGGTTGACGTTTACTTAAGACCCGTGAGTGCTGTCAACACGCCTCCCACATATGACGGTAACAGACTTATCACCTCTGTGGGTGAGGGAAGCTTCAAGATCGGAACGGTGAATATCACCGCCGATATGGAGCAGGTACCCGTTATGCTTACTCTTTCCTCAGACGAGATAGATTCTCTTGACGGAAAATGGGGTATTTTCTTCGTGTTTACGGGAAGCGGAAGCAATCTTTGTGAGTTCCACAGCTTTGAGCTTTATACCGATAAGCCTACCGAGGATAAAGAGGAAGAGGAAAACAGTGCCGTAATATATGACTTTACCAAAATGACCGAAAGCGAGCTTCTTGAAAACTTCGATATTGTAAGAGAGAACAAGGATCACTACGAGATTTCGAAGAGCGGACTTACCGTCAACAATCAGAAAGCAGGACTTTACGGAGGGGGAGGCTCTTGCGAGAACATTTTCCTTGCCGACGTTGAGGGTGATTTTGTTGCCGAGGTCAAGGTGACGATGTCAGAGGCTCTCAGTGCCAACTGGCAGCAGTTTGTTCTTCTTGTTTATCAGAATGACGATAACTACGTCAAGATGAACTACGGAATGAACGGCGGTACGGGATGTCAGCTTCTTTTTGAGAAGGACGGAAGTGAAAAGAAGAGCTACGGTGCGGGACTTTCAACAACCGAGATATGGCTCAGAATCGAGAAGGTCGGAAAGGTTTACAGAGGATTCTATTCGACAGACGGTATAAGCTATACTCTTATCGGCGAAGCGTATGAATTTGCACTTGAAAACGTGAAGATCGGTCTTGCCGCTCACAACGACGGAGGAGACGCTCCTTCCATTGACTTTAATATCGAATATCTCAAGATAGAAAAGAAATAAGAGAAAAAGGAGGGGAAGAATGATCTACGAAGCTTTCAGATCGGGATTTGACGATTCCTTTCACGTTCATTACGAGAGCAGATTCACCTTTCCCATGCATATTCACAGAAGCTACGAGATAATAGTGTCGCTTGACAAAAGCCTTTACGTTACTGTAAATTCGAATGAATATGAGCTTAAAAAGAACGATGCGCTTATTGTATTTCCATATCAGCGCCATTCGTATAGACATACCGATGAGCATAGAACTCTCGTTTTTATCTTTTCTCCCGGTTGCGTACCCTACTTTCACCGTATGACAGAGAACAAGTACCCGTCGGGACAGACCTTCTCGATCGAAAACAGCAGTGTGGCAAGAATGCTCGGAGGGATAAACAGAGAAAATTTCAAGGAATTTCAAAGCGAGTTTGAGGACCGATTTGCAATAAGAGGAATTCTTTATACTCTTCTCTCTCATTTTATGAAGCAGAACGAACTTGTTCAGGGAGGAGCGCAGATAGAGGGTATGCTTATTGAAAGAATGCTCTCGCTTGTCGATTCTCTTGATATTTGCGAGGTAAGTCTTAATAAGATTTCTGAGAAGCTCGGATACGATTACTACTATCTGTCAAAATATTTCAAGAAAATACTCGGTGTAAGCTTTACGAGCTACGTGAATCAGTACAGAGTTCACAAGGCGTGTCAGATACTTCAGAGCGAGAAATGCAAAATGATAGACGTCGCAATGAGAGTCGGATACAACAATTCAAGAAGCTTCAACAGTAATTTCAAAAAGGTTACCGGAATAACCCCTCTTCAGTACGTTTCGGGCAAAAAGCCCGACTGGAGCAAGGTCGGTACTATTATTGTAAAATAAAAAAATCCGTGCGATATGCCCGTTATCGGGCTTATCGCACGGTCTTTTTTTGTCAGAGTATAACGTAAAAATAAACTCCTATAAACTGAAGTATGCTTGCCGCCACGACGAAAACGTGGAAGGTCGAGTGCATGTAGCGGTGCTTCTTTCCCATACCGTAAAGAACCGCGCCCACGGTATATACTATACCGCCTGCAAGGATGTAGAGAAATCCCGCGACGGTGAGCGCCTTGATGGCGGTGTCAAGCGCAATGACCACGCTCCAGCCCATACCGATATAGCAGATCATTGAGAGAACGGCGTACTTTTTAAGATCTATTGCCGTGAAGGTGGCACCGAGTGCGGCAAGACCCCAGACTATTCCGAAAAGGCTCCACGCTGCGGCGGGAGAAACCTCTCTTATGGATGATAAAAGAATAGGGGTATAGGTCCCTGCAATGAGAAAATATATGGTGCAGTGATCAATGACCTGCATTACCTTTTTTGCCATCGGACTTTTAAGTCCGTGATAAACGCTTGAGACCGTATAGACCGCAATAAGTGATGCTCCGTATACTGCGCCTCCGACTATTCCGAAAGCATCGCTCTTTGCGGCGGACGTAAGCACGCACATGATGAGAGCGATTGCGCTGAGCCCGCCTCCGACTATGTGAGATACCGTGTTGAATATTTCTTCTCCCCTTGTGTAATCGGGAAGTAATCTGTCTGAAAGCTTTGTTCTTGTCACGTGGATATCCTTTCGCTTTTGTTTTGTGCTTTGTGATAAGGATAATATATTTTTACGGTAAAGTCAAGGAATTTATACGTACTCTCTCTATACTTATGAAAAACGGTTTGTAGAGAGTAATATTTCCTCTTCTACTGTGAGTAGAGAAGGAAAAAACAAAGCAAAATCAAATAAAAATGCATTCTCTATTGACATTTCGGAAGTCGAAGTGTAAAATGAAATCAAGAAAATTCCGAGGAGGGAATGCATATGAAATTATCGTTAAGAGCGGTCTTTTTGACTTTGATGCTTTCTTTCGTTATGATGCTGTTGCTTGCGACTGCTTCGTGCGGTGAAAAAAATCCCGAGGTCACAGCTTCGGATACGGTGGCTGACAGCGGTGCCGTTACAACGTCGGGAAAAGACGTGTCAGATCCGATGCCGCAAATGCTTACCGTTTTTGCAAACGGAAAGACAGAATACGCCATCGTTCATTCAGAAACCTTAAACTCGCAGGTGTTTGATGCACTTGGTGATCTTCGCTCGGCATTTCGCCAAAAATTCGGCAAGGATATTGACAGAAAATACGACAGACTCTTAAACGGAGAGCAGCCTTCCGATGACGCCAAGGAAATACTCATCGGTCTTACCAACCGTGCAGAGTCGGGCGAGGCATACGACTTGCTTGAAAAAGAAGGCTTCCTCATAAAAGCCGTGAATAACCGTATAGTAATAGTAGGCTCGGGTGAGGTTATGCTTATGAAGGCGCTCGACTATTTTGAAAAGACCTACATAGATCCCGCCGATGATAAGCTTGAGGTTCCTGCAGATCTCAATTATTTCTGCGCTCCGTCTTACGAAGGTGTTGTAACAGAGAATTCCGATAAAAGCATAACGCTCGATCTTAAAGAATTTGTCGTTACTTACGATGAGGATAACGAGCAGGTCTTTGTGCCTTATATGGCGCAAGCGCTCGGCACTCGCGGAAAGAAGGAGATAGGATTTTTCGGCGCACTTGAGGATCAGTGTGTAAATAGGTTTGAAATTCTTTTCGGCTCGTGTGACCGTACCGAATATACCACCACCGATAAAGAGTTCCTTTTCCGTGATTTCTATATTTGCTATAATAACAATAAGCTCAGTATAAGCGCATTCAGCGTGTACGGATATGAGCAGGCAATAAATTACTTACTTGCTGCCGGAGGGAAGCTTACGATTCCCGCAGATGGATTATACGTTGAATATGATTACGGAAACGACTATTTCGGTGCACTTCTGAAAAACTACGAAAATCACAGTCTTGAGGGATCGTGGATGATAAATGTTTGCCACAGAGGCGATATTACCACGAACAACTATCCCGAAAACTCGCTTCCTTCATATCAGTCTTGTATAGATAATAATATTGACGTTATTGAAACCGACCTTCGCAAAACCAAGGACGGAGTATGGGTGATTCTTCACGATGACACTCTTGACAGAACCACCAACGGTTCGGGTATTTTGGCAGAAATGACCTATGAGGAAATTCAGAAATACTTCCTTCTTACTCAGAACGGCGGAAACGGCTCGACTCTTACCGAATACAAGATCCCCACTCTTGAGGAAATAATCGATCTTTGCAAAGGAAGAGTTCTTTTCAATCTCGATAAGCTTACTCTTTCCGATTTCCAGTCGGTTTACAACGTTTTTGAAGAAAAGGGAGCTGTAAGCATGGCAATGATAAAGAGCGATTCCTGCTCTGCAGAGGATATTTCCAAGTGGTTTGGAAAGCTTGCAAAGGACGGCAGAGAGCTTCCTCTCTTCTCGCCTCTTCTTTACGGAGATCCCAAGGGAGCATCACCCGCCTTCAAGGGTCTTACCTCTATGATAGAAACGGGACCCGGTCATAACTCAGAGCTTCTTTCCTTCCTTAGCGATGAATGTAACGTAAGACCCATGTGTCTTACGGCGCTCAGCCCCTCAAAGGAAAACGTTGAGACGTGGTCGCTTTATAAGGAGAACGGTTATCTTGCCATAATGACCGACGAGCCCATAAAGCTAAAGAAATTTATTCACGAGAAAAATTAAGAAAAACGCATCCGCTTTTTGATTGCGGATGCGTTTTTGTTTACATAAGAAGATCTGCAAGTCTGTCGCTTTCGGGATTTTTCTTTATGGAAAGCTTGTCGATAAGATCGCCTGCACGAACTACAGCCACAGGCTTTGAAAGGGCTGTTATATCCTTCGCGGGATCGGATGAAAGAATTACCATATCGGCTGTCTTTCCTTTGTCGATGCTTCCCAAAACACCGTCAAGTCCAAGAAGCGAGGCGTTGGTGAGGGTTGCCGTTTTTATGGCATCGAGGGGAGATACAGCGCAGTATTTCGAGAAGAAATAAAGCTCTCTGAAAAATGAATAGTGAGTTACAAAGGGAAGAGAAGCGCCGCTTCCTATTCCTACGGGAATACCTGCAAGAATGGCAAGTCTTGCAAAGTGGACGGCACCCTTGATCCTTTCTCTTGCTCTTGATGCCTTCTCGCTGTCAAGTGAGGTAAGAGTCTGCGAGAGCCTTGCAAGAGAGAGCATGGGCGAAATTGAAAGAATAAGAGACGCGCCCTTTTCCTTCATGAGCTTTACCGTGTCGACTGTTGCATCCGCATATCCTTCAATGATATCTACACCGTTTTCAAGTGCGGATATAACGCTTTTGTTTTGCTCGCAGTATGCCGAAACCTTGTAGCCGAGAAGATGCGCTCTGTCGGTAACCGTCTTTATCATTTCGGGTGTCATAACAGGTGAAGCGTCACCCGAAAGATGTCTGTCTGCAATTATCCGTATGTAATCGGTGTCGATTGCGGCGTGCGCGTCAACGTGTATCGAAAGAGAATAGCAATCGCCCGAGGATACTGCAAAAAGTCCGTCTCCGTATCCGCCCTCTGCGGTTATCGCAGGACCGGATGCTATTATGCGAGGGCCTTTTTCGTTTGTGTTTTTTATAATGTTTCTGACTCTTACGTCCGAATAGTGAGAATCGCCCATTATTCTTACAGTCGTTATGCCCGAGTGAAGAGCGCTTTCCATATTTTCGGTAGCGATCTTGTCGGGTATGCCCTTTGCCATCGACTGTGAAAATGTTCCGACTATAGCCTTCTGAAGAGCAATGTCCTTTATTTCGTTAAGATCCTTCTTGCAGGAAAATAAATGTGAGGAAAGGTTTATCATTCCGGGAATCATATACTTTCCCTTAAGATTAATACGTCTGTAGCCTGCAGGGATCTTTTTGTCAGAATCAAGGATGTCGGTTATTATATCTCCGTCTGTAAGGACGGTCATATTTTCAAGCGGCTTAAAGCTGCCGTTTGCGCCGTATAACGTAAGATTTGCAAATGCGTACTTCATAATAAGAAGACTTCCTTGTATCAGTTTTTAAGGCTGTGAATAGGTGCGGGAATTCTTCCGCTGCGGTTAATAAATACAGAGGGTGAGCCCTGATTTATATTCATAACGGGAGCTGTTCCGAGAAGACCGCCGAAGCTTACAGCTTCGCCTGCCTTCTTGCCGTATGCGGGGATAACTCTTACCGCCGTTGTCTTTGTGTTGGCAACACCGATAGAGATCTCGTCTGCAATAATACCGCAGATAACGTCCTCGTGTGTATCACCGGGGATGGCTATCATGTCAAGACCTACCGAGCAAACGGCGGTCATAGCTTCAAGCTTTTCAAGTGTGAGCGATCCGCATTCGACCGCTTTTATCATTCCCTCGTCCTCTGAAACGGGGATGAATGCGCCCGAAAGTCCGCCTACGTGTGAGGATGCCATGACTCCGCCCTTCTTTACCGCATCGTTGAGAAGAGCAAGTGCGGCGGTGGTTCCGTAGCATCCGCAGGTCTCAAGACCCATGTTTTCAAGAATTCTTGCAACAGAGTCTCCGATGGCAGGGGTGGGGGCAAGTGAAAGATCTATTATTCCGAAGGGAACGCCAAGTCTTCTTGCAGCCTCACTTGCGACAAGCTGACCTACTCTGGTTATCTTGAATGCCGTGCGCTTGATGGTCTCTGCAAGCGCAGAAAGATCGCAGTCGCCTGCCTCCTTGATTGCGGCACTTACAACTCCGGGACCCGAAACGCCAACGTTGATAACGCTTTCGTTCTCGCCGATTCCGTGGAACGCACCCGCCATAAAGGGGTTGTCCTGGGGAACGTTTGCAAATACTACAAGCTTTGCACAGCCGATAGAATCGTTGTCGCGTGTCAGGTAAGCGGCTCTCTTTATAGCGCTGCCCATAAGCTTGATGGCATTCATATTTATTCCCGCCTTGGTGCTTGCAACGTTAACCGACGAGCAGATATGCTCGGTCTCTGCAAGAGCCTCGGGAATTACCGATATCATATTTTCCGCGCCCTTTGTCATACCCTTTTCAACAAGAGCCGAAAAACCGCCGAGGAAGTTCACTCCAAGGTCGGATGCCGCTCTTTCAAGAGTCTTTGCAAGTCTTATATATCCGTCAGGTGAAAGATTTCCGCCTATAAGAGAAACGGGAGTTACCGAAATTCTCTTGTTTACGATCGGAACGCCGTATTCCTTTTCGATGGTGCATCCCGTTTTAACAAGATCCTTGGCGGTGAATGTGATCTTGTCGTATATATTATCAAGAAGACGCTTTTCGTCGTCGGATACGCAGTCAAGAAGCGATATGCCCATGGTTATGGTACGGATATCGAGATTTTGCTGCTTTATCATATTTATAGTTTCAAGAATATCGCTTGTGTTGATCATGGCTTCTCTCTTTTATATGTTTTATATGTGATGCATTGTGTTGAAGATATCCTCGTGCATTGCGTGGATATCAAGATTGCTTTCTTTTCCAAGGATGTCCATCTTGTCAACGAAATCTCCGAAGGGGAGGTCGAGCTTTGAAATGTCGGCAAGCATTATCATTGCAAAGTATTCGCCGATAACGCTCTGGGATATTTCCTGTATGTTAACGTTGTGAAGAGAACAAGCGGTGCTTACCTTTGCTATAATACCGACGCTGTCCTTTCCTGTTACGGTTATAACTGCTTTCATATGAATAGTTCCTTTCAAATATTTATAATTATATTTATTATACAACATAATCAGAGAAAAAACAAGATGTCGGAAATATTTTACCGGATACGATTTTATTCAAAACCGCTTGACAAAAAGATGGTTCGGGTATATAATAAACATATGAATAAATGTTCATATGTTGTGAAAAGGAGAAGATCATGCATATACACGAGGATATAAAGGGCGATGCTTTAAGAGAAGATATTGCGATATGCGATGAAGAGTGTGTTCACGGCGATATCGTAAGTAAGATAAGAAGCGCTATGCCTGATGAAGACACGGTATTTGAGCTTGCAGAGCTTTATAAGGTGTTCGGAGATCACACAAGGATCAGAATACTCTGCGTTTTATGGGAGGGTGAGGTTTGCGTCTGCGATATAGCAGAGCTTCTCGGCATGACTCAGTCGGCAATATCCCATCAGCTCAGGGTTCTGAGAGGGGCGAAGCTTATAAAGAGCAGAAGGCAGGGAAAGACGGTGTACTACTCGCTTTCCGACGATCACGTAATTACAATAATCAATTCGGCACTCGATCACGTAAGAGAATAATTAAAAACGAAGGAGAAAAAATTATGACAAAAACTTTTAAGCTTGAGGGACTTGATTGTCCCGTATGTGCGGCAAAGATGGAAAAGGGAATAAGAAAGATAAAGGGCGTTGAAGATGCATCGGTAAGCTTTATGACACAGAAGATGGTTATAAGTGCACCCGATGAGATATTTGACGAGGTATATAACGAGGCAGTAAAGGCTTGCCGCAAGGTAGAGCCCGACCTTATCATAAAATAAGACCATGCTCGGAAGAAAACAAAAGAAAAAGCTCACTTTAATTGCCGCGTCCGTTTTGCTTCTGATAGCGGCAATTATTATTGACAGACTTTTTATAAAAAATAACGTATTGTCGCTCACGCTCTACCTTCCCGCATACCTTACCGTCGGAATAGGTGTTCTTATATCTGCTGTAAAGGGAATAGGCAGAGGACAGATATTCGACGAGGTCTTTCTTATGAGCGTCGCAACTATCGGTGCCTTCTTTATAGGAGAATATATCGAGGCGTGTGCCGTAATGATCTTTTTCAGAGTGGGCGAGCTTTTTGAAATAAGCGCATCGCAGAGCGCAAGACGCGCGATAAGTGCACTTGCAAGAAGTATGCCCGACAGCGCAAGAGTTTTAAGAAACGGAGAGTTTGTGTCGCTTGAGGTTGATGAAATATCGAAGGGCGACGTGATAGAGCTGCTTCCCGGTGAAAGACTTGCCGCAGATTCTGTCATCGTCAAGGGCGAAGGGTATTTTGATACATCGTCGATAACGGGAGAATCTGTTCCCGTTTACAAAAAAGAGGGAGAGCATATTACCTCGGGATATATTTCACTCGATTCACGTATAGAGGCAAGGGCGGAGGCATCGTTTGAAAATTCCGCCTCTTCAAGAATTATAGCACTTATGGAGGAGGCTTCTGTGAGAAAAGCTAAAAGTGAGGATTTTATATCTAAATTTTCGCTTATTTACACCCCTGTAGTGGTCTTTTCAGCACTTGCACTTGCACTTGTTCCGCCCCTTTTGTCGCTTGGCAGCTTTACGGAGTTTATAAAACGCGCACTCACCTTCCTTGTAGTTTCCTGCCCCTGCGCACTCGTTATATCTGTTCCGCTCACCTATTTTACAAGTGTGGGAAGAGCGGCAAAGAGCGGACTTATCTTCAAGAGTAACACAGCACTTGAAAGACTTGCGGATATAAGCGTGTGTGCGTTTGATAAAACGGGAACTCTTACAAGCGGAAGCTTTGTTATCGAAAAAATAATATCCTTTGGCGAGAGCGAGGAAAGAATACTTTCGCTTGCGGCATCGCTTGAAGGCTATTCAAACCACCCGCTTGCAAAATGTATTGTAAAAAAGTGTGCCGACAGTAACACAGAGCCTATTTCGGTATCCTCCGTAAAGGAAATAAGGGGAATCGGAATGAGCGGAAATACGCCCGACGGGGAGCTTTTCCTTGTAAGCGGCAGATCGCTTGAAAGCTTTGTCGACAGCTCTGAAGGTTATAAGGCGAGTGAAGATTCAAGCGAGGTATGCGTTATCCTTGACAGAAGACTTATCGGAGTTATTATTTTGTCCGATGAAGTGAAGGAGGGCGCAAAGAAGAGTGTCGGAGCGCTTGAAAAAATGAAGATATCCTGCCGTATGCTTACGGGTGACTCGTTTGGCGCGGCAAAGAGAGCGGCAGAAAAGCTCGGTATAAAAAACGTATGTGCACAGCTTACTCCCGAAGGAAAATTAAAAGAGGTAGAAAAGCTGTCGGGATGTGATAACGTTCTTTTTGTAGGCGACGGACTCAACGATGCCCCCGTAATGGCAATGGCGAGCGTATCGCTCTCAATGGGTGGAATAGGCTCGGATGCCGCGGTAGAGGCGTCCGATATAGTTCTTACGGATGACAGAATAGAGAAGATTCCTCTCGCCGTAAGGATCGCAAGACGGGCAAAAAGCATAGTTATAGAAAACGTGGCTTTTGCTATAGGCGTTAAGCTCGGTGTTCTTGCCCTGGGTGCATTGGGTCTTGTCGGACTCTGGTGGGCGGTATTTGCCGACGTGGGAGTTTCGGTGATCGCAATACTGAACTCTATGAGAATGCTTTATTTTAAGTGATTGACAGATAAGGGCGTATGTGCTATAATTTATAGGTGTCAAAAACGTATTTGTCTGTATAGCGGAGGATATTATGGAAAAGGCTTTTTTAATGCTTAACCCAAGAAGCGGAACAAGAGAGGGAAAGCTTCAGTTTTTTAATATAGTAAATACTTTATCTGAAAAATACGATCTGAGAGTTCATCTGACAAAAAGCACTCAGGATATAATCGAAACCGCAAAGGAGATAACCGAGCAAACGGTTATCGTATGCGGAGGTGACGGAACGCTTTCTCATACCCTTGAGGGCTTAAGACTTGCGGGCAGAGAAAATATTACTATCGGATATCTTCCGTGCGGAACAGCAAACGACGTTGCATCAACTCTCGGTCTTCCCAAAAAACCGGTAGAGTCTGCAAAGCGGGTAGTAAGCGGAAGACCGATAAGACAGGATCACGGAAGCTTCAACGGAAAGAGCTATATATACACCGCATCCTTCGGAACCTTTACAAAGGCATCCTACGAGACCTCGCAGGACGTCAAGAATGTGTTCGGAAGCTTCGCTTACTTTATGAACGGACTCAGCGAGATCCTTAACCTTCAGTCAATATCCGCAAGAATAGAATATGACGGCGGAGTTATAAACGAAAGCGATATCGCCTTCTGCGCCATAGGTAACACAAGGGTCATCGGCGGAGGAATAGTAAAGCTCCCGCCCGAAAAGGCGCTTCTTGACGACGGAAAGCTTGATATGCTTGTGGTGAGAAAGCCTAAAAATGCCATTGATCTTGATAAAATAATCAAAGAGATAGTAAACGGAAACTACTGTAACGAATTCGTAAGCCTCTATCACTCATCCTTCTTCAAGGTGAATACCGGTGAGGGAATTCTCTGGACTGTCGACGGTGATGCGGTCAAGGCTCCCGCCGAGGTGAATATCGAGTGTGTAAAGGGCGGAGTTTCCTTTATAAGATAAGCTTATGGAATACAAAACTCTACTTGAAAGACTTCGCGAGCGCTCAAGTGGCTCTCTTGCAATGCATATGCCGGGTCATAAGAGAAACACGTCGCTTGACGGGGCAGAGTATCTTGAAAAGCTTGCCGCAGATATAGATATCACAGAGATAGACGGATTTGACGATCTTTACCACGCTGAGGGCGTTCTTAAAGAATCGATGGAAAGAGCATCTCTTCTCTTTGGAACAAGAAGGAGCTTTTATCTCGTTAACGGAAGCACGCAGGGTATTCTTTCGGCTATATGCTCACAGATAAAAAGAAACGATAAGGTCATCTGCGCAAGAAATTGTCATAAATCGGTCTATAACGCGCTCAGACTTTCGGGTGCTGATGCGTTTTATATTATGCCGAAGACCTGTCCGCTCACGGGCGCTATGGGAAGGATATCTCCGAGCGAGGTACAAAAGGCGTTTGATGAGCATCCCGATGCAAAAATGCTTATAATGACTTCGCCTACATATGAGGGGCTTATAAGCGATACTAAAGAAATATCCGAAATATGTCATAAAAGAGGCGCGCTTCTCTTTGTTGATGCGGCTCACGGGGCGCATCTTGATCTTTTCTCTGTTTTCGGCGGATCGGCAAGAAGGTATGCCGACATAACTGTCGAAAGTCTTCATAAGACTCTTTTCTGCCTGACGCAGACCGCAATAATACACCTGGGTGATTCTCTTTCACACGAAAGAGAAGAGAAGCTTATGAATTCTCTTGCCGTTTTCGGAACAAGCAGTCCGTCGTATCTGCTTATGGCATCGATCGACTCTGCGGTGGATCACCTTATAAAGGATGGGGAGAGAATATTAAACGGTCTTTCGGCGGCACTTTCCGAGTTTTACAAGGCGACCGAATCGCTTGAAAAGCTGAGTGTCATAAGGGGCGGATGCGAAAGAGATCCGCTCAAAATAGTGATCACGGCGGACAAAATAAAGGGCAAAAGCGAGGAGCTTGTCCGACTTCTGAGAGAAAGAAGAATAGAGCCTGAGATGGTCGCACCCACATACGTTCTCTGTATGGCGGGGCTTGGGGATACGAGAGAAAGTCTTGAAAAGCTCAGTGCCGCTCTTCTTGAAATTGATAAAATACTTTCGCTGTCCGAGGATAACTGCCCTCAAATAGTGCATACGCACCTTCCGATGCGCTCGGGAATGAAAGATCCGTTTGACAGAAATTACCTTGAGGCTTCTTTCGAAAAGGCAAACGGCATGATAAGTGCCGAATACCTTTGGGCATATCCGCCGGGAATACCGATCATAACACCCGGCGAAATATTCGATGGCGAGATAATCGGGATGGTTAAGAGCTATTATGAGAGCGGACTTTCGCTCTATTCTGATAAAAGAGGCAGAATATACTGCTCGGATACGCTCTGTGTTATATCAGATTAAGCATAAAGCAATAAAAAAATCATATTTTACTTGACAAGTCGGTTTTTGTATTGTATAATTATATCGTTAAAGTTTTGAATTTAAGAAGGAGATACTACCATGGATAGAATAAAGACAGTTAAAACACGTGATTTAAGAAATGCTGAAGGCGGATGCGGCGAGTGCCAGACATCTTGCCAGTCCGCTTGCAAGACCTCCTGCGGCGTTGCTAACCAGCCCTGCGAGAACAAGGCAAACGGAAGAATAAAGACACTTACAA
>JAFQWB010000052.1 GCA_017407725.1 Clostridia bacterium
CCAAGACCCATATCGTCGGCAAGTATGCCTCCGAATCCGTATTTGTTTATCATTGAAAGCCATTTGAAGCCCTCCTTCTGATAATCTCTCATGATCTTATCAACCGACTCGGAGATCTTCATTTTGCTCTCTCTTTTGTTTTCAAAATCGTCTATGATACGCCTTACGCCCTCTTTACAGTCAACCGCCACGCTTCCCTCTTTTGAAAGAAGGTTTAAGTAAAGTATTCTGTAAAAAGGCAGCTTCATTCTTTTTCTGACAATGCTCTTGTCCGATACCGCAAGCTCTTCACTTATCATGGCAAAGCTTTTGAAAGCATCGTCGCGAAGGTCAATGTACGAGCCGTCGGCAAACACGTGATACTTTCCGCCGTTTCTGTATGCGGTAAGTATCGCCGCAAGCTCTGTGGGTGAATATGAGGTGTCGATCGAGAGATCAAGAAGACCTCCATCCTCGTCAACCGTATATTTTATGTCAAAATCACGCTTTATGCTTCTCTGCTCTACGGCATCCGAAAGAGTGATTTGCATCTTTCTTGAAAGTGCGGGAATTCCGTCGCTTATGACCCTCATAAAATCAGCTCTGCTCTCCTCTGTATAGAGAGTTCCGCTTGAAAGGTCTATGACCGAGAACCACTTGCGTACCTCCTCCTCAGCCTCTCTTTCACCGTCGGGATCGATAGCTCCGAGAAGATCGGGCGTATAAAAGCCCTTCCTTCTTATATCGTCATATCGGAAGAAAAGACTTGCGATAAGCTTCTTTCCGTCGGTATCAATATAAAGTCTTGTCGAAAGAGGCGCGGGGAGTGCGCTCAGAGCCTCCTCGTTGTCTGCCTTAAAGACTATATAATTCTTTGCAGGAATTATTACCCGTGAGTAGAAGGATACCGCATCCGACTTCGCAAGCTTAAGTCCCTGAGCACCCGCTCTTAAAAGAACTCTCACAAGTCCACCCGCTCTGTGCTTGAAGACAGAGTCGCTTATAAGCAGAGTGTCGCTCTTTGCGATATAAGACGAGTCGCCCTCGGCAATATATCGGTAGCCCTCCTGCTCTGCAAAGAGCACGAAGCCGTTTTTGCCTCCCGGCTCCATATTAATCTTGATAAGGGGATTTTCCCTTTTGACAAGAAGTCTGTCCGCTCCGATCGAAATATAGCCTCCCTCGGCTATTTCAAAAAGACTGTCGATCTCTGAGGGAGTAAGCCTTATAAGCTTGTTTTTATCCTTGGGAGCATCCTCAACTCCTATATATTTTCTGTTTCTTGAAATAAATCTTATGTATGCTCTCGAACGCTCGTCAAAGCTGTTTGGCGTTGCCGTGAATTCAAGGCTCTTGCCGAGCTTTACGTTTCCCGATGAGGAAAGAGATGCAAGAAAATCGGAAAGACTGTTAAGAATATACATTCTGTCCCTTCCCACTCTGAAGCCAAGCAAAAGCTTGTCGGGACTTCCGTCAAGATAGGGCTCAAGAGAAAGGAGCTCACCTGCATAGGCTCTTTTTTCGCTTGCAGGGCTATTTATTATCAACGATAGCAATTCTCTGTCAGACACCGTATCAGGCTCTGTTTCGCGAGGAAATAGCGCACAGAGCAGTGCCACGGCGTGTTTACAAAGCTTTCCGTGTTTTTGATCGTTACAACTGCACGAAAAGGCTACCGGAGTGCCGTCCTTTGAGAGCTTTACCGACACCGATTGCATCGGCTCTGCAAGATAGACCGCAGTATCGGCAGAAACCTCGCGCACCTCATCACTTTCGGAGTCCGAGGTTATATTGACGTATCCCGAGCTTGCCATTTTATAGCCGTCGGCATAATCGTCACCGGCCGTCGCATCGATAAGTGCCTCTCTTGTAAAGCAATCTCCAAATAAATTTTTTATATCTGTAAAGCTTCTTCGTGTTTCGATAGCTTCATTTTTATCAAGTGCTGCCTTAAGTCTGTAAAATGCCGCCGCGCAGTGATAGCATCTTGAAAAGGGATTATCGGTGCATTCGCACGAATAATTTACTATATCGTATCCCTTGACTCTTATCTTAACCTTTTTTTCTCCGTCAAAGTCACGCACAGATGCTTCGTAATTTCCGGGTGCGGTAGAAACAATATCAACGCTGTCTGTCAAAAGCCTGTCCTTTGCAAGACTCAGATTTCTTGTAGGAAAGCTGTATTCAAATGATTTAAGATCCGTAAAACTCACTCCCTTCTTCTTTTTGGGCATTGAAATATTTTACACCCAAAAGGTCGTTTTGTCAAGGCTTGTTTCATTAATAAAAAAATTATACGCTTCTTTCCGACTCCTACCTATAATAATTCCGATTTTTGACTGTTATCTTTGTAAAAAAAAATAAAATATCAATAAATGTCCATATTAGCATAATAAACTTCTTGCGATATTCTTTTTTTTATGTATAATAAAAGTATATAATTTATCTGTAATAATATTTGATCAAAAGAAAGGCTGTGATGTTATTGCGCACACATCTCGGAATTGAGCTTGGATCTACAAGAATCAAGGCGGTATGTATCGACGACTCCTTTAACACACTGTCACAGGGTGATTACACCTGGGCATCAAAGCTTGAAAACGGGGTCTGGACTTATGATCTTGACGAGGCTATGGCAGGTATAAAAAAGGCTCTGTCTGCTATAGAAAACAGAGAGAGCATCGCATCTGTCGGAATCTCAGGTATGATGCACGGCTACCTCGCATTTGACGAAAACTGGAATCTGCTTGTGCCCTTCCGCGCCTGGCAGAACACCTCAACAAAAAAAGCCGCGGCTATGCTCACAGAGCTTTTCGGATTCAATATTCCGCAAAGATGGAGCATCGCTCATCTTTGCGAGGCTCTTCTTAAGGGCGAAGAGCACGTGGGAAAGGTCGCTCACATAACCACGCTTGCAGGATATATTCACCACGCGCTCACAGGCGTTAATGCGGTCGGAATCGGAGAAGCGTCGGGAATATTCCCCATTGACAAATCCTCTCTTTACTATGACGAGGAAATGCTTGACAAGTTCGCATCGCTCGAGATCGCAAAGAAGTTAAAATACGGAATAAGAGATATACTTCCCTCGGTTCTCCCTGCAGGAAAAGAAGGCGGCAGACTTACAAAGGAAGGCTCTCTTCTTATAGATTCCCTTCTTCCCGAATCTCTTTTGTTTGCTCCGCCCGAGGGTGATGCAGGCACGGGAATGGTTGCCACTAATGCGGTAAGACCGAGAACGGGAAATATTTCTGCAGGAACGTCTATCTTCTCTATGACCGTTCTTGAAGAAAACCTCAAAGAGGTTCACGAGGAAATCGACGTGGTAACAACCCCGTCGGGAGATCCCGTTGCTATGGTTCACTGCAATAACTGTACAAACGAATCAAACAACTGGGCAAAGCTTTTCAGCGAAGCATCTGCACTTTTCGGCGCATCGCCAAGCACCGAGGAATTATATACAAAGCTTTATGAGAAAAGCCTTGAGGGAGATGACGACTGCGGAGGCATAACCGTATGCAATTATCTTGCAGGCGAGGGTGTCACTCATATCGATTCGGGAATGCCGATGATAACACGAAATCCCGAGAGTCCTCTCACCCTTGCAAATCTGTTTAAGGCACAGCTCTACTCATCGATGGCAACACTCAAAATAGGAATGGACATCCTCTTTTCCGAGAACATTTCGCTTGACTCTTTTGTCGGACACGGCGGTCTTTTCAAGACAAAGGG
>JAFQWB010000053.1 GCA_017407725.1 Clostridia bacterium
AGCTCCTTACAGTCGATAAGGCACTCGTTTGCTATACGGTAGGTATCTATCCCCTTACTCATTCCACCCTCGTATATTCCCTTTTCTTCAAGAAGAGAAAGTATCCTTTTGTCGGTAACCTTTACGTTCCCCTTTATATCTATTTTCCATATAAGTCTCTCGGATGCCAGCGCAAGAAAGAGAAATATCAGCGCACCGATAGCTATTCCGATTCTTTTTTTATACCTTGAAATTATACTTACAAGTCCCTTATCCTCGGTACGGATAAGCTCTGCGCCGCCCGAGGAAAGAAGACTTATTATCCGCCTTTTGTAAGTAAAAAGCGTGCAAAACGATATACCCTCATTCTCTTTTCGCTGATAAAAATAGGGTATCTGTGTGTGAAGCAGAAGACTCAGCGTCCTTTCCGCATCCTTAACGTAATATCTTGTATAGCCGAAAATAAAAAATAAAAGCTTTATCATCGCCCGATCTCCTCTATATTCAAAGCGCATATTCTTCCGAATATTCTGACGTCATCGGGATAGTAAGAGGTCATCGTCATTCTCTCTCCCACAATTATCACCCTGTTTTTTCTTAAAGACAGCTCTATTTTCCCCTCTGAATAGCACTCTATTGAAAGAACACCGCTAATTGCAAGCTCGCCCGAAAGATCAAGCGAGATATTTGCCTTTTCACACAGCTTCTGCTCTCTTTTTTTCACGAATAATCACAAGCCCTTCGCAGTATATTTACAATATTACTATGAGGATATACTATGATTAATTCTGCAAATCGAAAAGAAAGCCGCTCACTTTTTAATCTTCTGTTTTTTGTTTTTCTTCTATTGCTCATATACGTTGCCCTTAAAAAGCCCTCTCTTGTTGCAGGTGCGGCATCAGACTCTCTTTTTTACTGCATATACCGTCTTATTCCATCCCTTTTTCCCATATCGGTAATATCGGGGATTATCCTCTCGGGAAGGCTTTATCTTTTCTTAAAGCCGATCACAAAACCGTTATCAAAGCTTCTTTCCGTATCGGAAAGCTCTGTTTTTGCCATTCTCTTCGGGCTTATCGTAGGCTTTCCCACGGGATGCGCATCTGCCGGGATACTTTTCAAAAAGGAATATATAGACGGCGGCGAGTCGCGTCTGATCGCCCTTTTTGCAAACAACGCGGGCGTATCTCTTATCTTCGGTGCCATAGGAGCACGCTCAAAATATCTTGCGATTTTGTTTTTTATATCGCAGACCTTATCCTCGCTCTTACTTATAAGAATATTTTCAAAAAAGAAAAAGGAGGGCTTCCCTGCAATCTGTGAAAAGCCTCTTGTCTCATCAGAGATAATAGTATCCTCTATCTCCTCTGCGCTTCAGTCGATGCTCACACTTTCGGCATTCGTTATCTTCTTTTCGGTAATATCGGGGGTAATATCGGATATTTTTTCTCTTTCCTTTTTCAGGAGTGCTCTTCTTCTTTCCTTTCTTGAAATTACGGGTGCGCTGAAATTCTGCCTTTCCGATCTTTCAAAAAGTGCTCCCCTGCTTCTTTTTGCACTCACCTTCACGGGTCTTTCGGTAAATATGCAAAGCGCCGCTCTTACGAGCGGACGGATACCTCTTTTTTATTTCATTTCTGCAAGACTTCTTCACTCTTTTATTTCGCTTTCATTTTATTTTTTGCTCTCTTTCGTCATATCTTTTTTCTGAAAAGACTTGAATTTTGCTCTTTGAGGTGCTAAAATGTAAGTAAGATTTACTTTTTTTCAAAGGAGTATTGCTTTGGCACACGTATCACATTCAAAAAACAGAGACGGACTTACCCTCGGTCAGAAGGTAAAAATGCTCAGAGCCGAGCTTGGACTTACACAGAAGGAGCTTTGCAAGGATTTTATAACAAGAAATATGCTCAGCCTTATTGAAAGCGACAACACTCTTCCCTCAGCCAAAACTCTCGTTTATTTATCTGACAGACTCGGCGTTTCTCCCGCATACTTTTTCGACACCGAGGAGGACCCGTTTATATACAGAAAAATAAGAAAGATCAAGGAAATACTCGCGTTTAAGAAAAACAAAAAATACGATGAATGCATAAAGCTCTGCCTTTCTCTTTCGGGAGTTGACGACGAGATCGCATATATTCTCTCCACCTGCTATTTTGAGCTTGGCTTCTCGCTTTGGAAAAAGGGCGATTTCAAGAAAAGCGACGAGCTTTTTTCACTTGCTGAGGAATACATTCACAAAACGTCATACGAGACCTCGTGGATAGTCACAGGAATTTTATCCTGCAGATACTTTCTTAAGGTAATAACCGACGGCTCGTTCAGACCGGATTTCCCGATCCCGTCAAGTCCAACCTTCAGCAAGTCGCTTGAATTCAATCTCTATATTTATATGCTCAAGGTCACGGAAACCTGCAGATACGATCTTGCTGCCCGAATTTACGATACCATGCGATTTTTCGAAAATGAGGCGTACAAGCTTCACATAAGCGCAAGGCTTTCTCTTGCTTCAAAAAACTATCAGAGAGCCATAACCCTTCTTAACGAAATAGTTTCTCTTTTCGATGAAAGAGATTATGATATCGCGTTCAGAATTTCAATTCTTCTCGACCTTGAGAATGCATACCGCTCGGCAAACGACTACGAGGGTGCATACAAGTGCGCTATACTCAGAGAGGATATAACGAAAAAATCATAAAAATTCACACAGTAAAAAAAGAGAGAAAAGCCTCGGCTTTTCTCTCTTTTTCGTTTTATATCAATTATTTTTTCTTCTTGATTATGATAACCGCTACCGCGCCTGCGGCAACAAGGATAACCGCACCGATTATTATAGGTGTTACTATTTCCATGGGTGCAACATCATTTCCGCCCTGATCTGCAGTTGTTCCGGGTGCGGGAGTTGTGACAGAAGGATTGCCCGTTACGGGAGTAGGAGCGGTTGTCGTCTGTACGGTAGTCGTTACCGATGGAGCAGGCTCTGTCTTTTCTCTTATAACGTTTATCTCTGTTTCAAACTGATTTTCGGGCATAAGATACTGCTCTTTTACCGTTGAATAGTATTCAACTCTGAGCTTTGATCCGTCCTCGGAGAAATAGAACATAGCAACCATTCCGGTAGCGCCCTGAGCAGCGTCAACACCCTGGGGGTCGATAAGCATCTGCGTTACCGTATTGCCCTTTTCACCCTCGGTCTTTGTCATAATGATCTGATCGCAGGGATCGTGACCCGAAAGAACGAGAACTATATTTTCATGCTTTGATACAAGCTTATCCCACATATGGTCGCCGTTATTGTATCCTCCCGACGTGGTAGGAGGACAAACGTCGCCCTTGTCAAGAGTAGTTCCGTCTCTGTAAAGATAGCAGTGAGTGGTTATGATTACGTTGTGATAAGGGTGTTTCTCGATTACGCCTGCCGCCCACTCAAGAACTCTGTCGTTTGCTCCGTAGTCAAGAGTCATAATGAGATACTTGATATCTCCGACAACAAGCTCCTGCCAGGAGTTTTCAAACTGTCCCGTCTTGTAAACTCCGCCAAGCTGATCGGTATATCCTGTCTTTAAGAAGGTGGATCTGAAATTTTCAAGTCCGTCATGATTTCCTCTTACAAGAGAATATCTTACCTTGCCGTTAAGTCTTGTGATATTTTCTTTTGCAAGTGCCCATTCAGCCGAAGAGTTTGCATCGGTGATATCACCGAGACCCATTACCATATTTATCTTCTTTTCGTCAAGGTTGTCGAGAATGTAATCGTAGATCTTGGGAAATTCGGTGGGATGTTTTTTTGCAACTATCTGTGTATCGCCGATAACTGCGAAGGAATACGAATACTCAAAATCGGACTCTACACCGTCGATAAAGTATTTCTTTAATTTCGCATCATTCTTATTGTCGCTTATGTCTGTATAAGAATCGGGGTAGTTTCCGTCGCTTACACTGTCAAACTTATATGCACAGATAAGACCCGACTTATCAAGTGTCGTAACGTCGCTCTTTATTTCATCGGCAGTTCTTAAGTCCTCATATACGGCAAGAGACTTCATTCTGCCCTTGAAGCTCTGTCCGTTTCCTCCTCTTAAGTCTCCTCCTACGACATAAGTTGTAGGACAGGGAGATCCCTCGGTGCCTGCGAACTTAACCGTCTGGGCAAGCTCTCCGTTTACGTAGCAATGTGCCTTGCCTGCATCTTTATCAAGAACGATTGCAAGATGGATCCATTCGCCGGTATAAACGTTAACATTACCAAAGGTTGACTGAATTATCGTTCCGTTTTTATTGGTCCAGAAAAGTCTCGGATTTCCGTTTGAGTAAATTTCAAAGTTGATACACTTTTCGGGTCCTTCATAGTTTCCGAAGATAACTCCGCCTCTGTCCGATTTGGGCGTGAAGGCGGGGAAATATATTTCCGCTTCAAAGGTATACGGTGTTTTTTCAGGTATATTTGCAAGCCTGTAAAGTCGGTTTGAAGAAAAATCTGTTCCTTCTTTCATCGTATCAACAAGGAAGGATTCATTCTTCGAGGAATCGCCCGAATTTGTATATGCAAGGTGATTTTCGTTATTTGAAAGGTCTCTGAGTCTTTCAATGCCCTCTCTTGTAAGATCGTAGCTTCCGACAAGCTTACTGTCGGAAAAATCAACGCCGTCCATGTCCGCTTTTACAGCAGCCTCGTCACGGACGTCTGAAAATAGCGAAACCGAATAAAGCTCTGCGCTCTTTAAGTTCTGCGCATTTCCGCTTCTGTAGTCTCCGCCAAGTGCCATATTGGCAAGGGTAGACTTTTCGGGATTCTTGAACGAACCCGTCTTTGTATCAACAAGCACACCGTCAACGTAGCATTTTGCTTCGGTTTCGGAAACTGTTATGGCAAGATGCATTACCTCGCCCGTTCTGATGTCGGTGTTAAAGTCAACTCTTACGCTCGACGCGCCTGCAAGCTGCCAGTACACGGAGGGCTTTCCTTTATCTCTTATCTCGAAGTTAATTGCAGTAAAGGCTTTATCGTTGACGCCGTAATTACCTGCCATAATGCCAAGTCTTCCGTCGCCTGCGGTCTTGCTGACCTTAATGACCGCCTCAAAGGTTCTCGGTGCCTCATTCACAGGCAGCGTGGTTCTGTAAAGATCGCTTGCGGTAAAAGTCATTCCTTTCTCGCCTTCCGCAAATATCACGGGTGTAACAAGAGCAAGCGAAAGAACAATTGCAAGTAATGATAAAATAACAGTTTTTCTGATTTTCATTTTCATTTTCTCCTTGCTGAATTTTTGGGGGTTATCTGTCTGTATTATAGCACTTGTGCACAAAAAGTCAATACAAGAAGCAAAACAATTTTACAAAAAAAGGAATCCGCGTCTGCAGATTCCTTTTGGTTATTACTTTGAATAAACGAGCTTACCCTTGCCGGAGGACGCCGTATAGATCTCATTCTGAGTCTCGAAGCAAATTACGTTAGGTCCTTCGTAATAGTGGATCGCAACAGTTTCGGTTCCCGTTCTTACCTTTGAATACTTTTCACCCTTCTTTGAGAAAAGAAGCTCCATCGAGGTTCCGTTATATGCCGTACCGAAATAAACGTTTCCGCTGTCTGTAACGTAATATTCGTCAGCATTAACGCCGTCGCAGATCTTTACTGCCTTGCTTCTGCTCTTTTTATAGTAAAGAGTTCCCTCGTTGTTGATGAAATATATATACTCTCCGTTCTTTGACATCTTGAAATGAGCAACCTCAATTCCGTCAAAGGAGTATTCCTTCGGGAAATCGTTATAGTCGGAAAGATTCATATATTTAATGGAGCCCTGCTGATCTTTTCTGAAATATATGGTCTTGCAGTCTGTTGAAATGTATATTTCACCCATGCCGAGAACTCCGCTGAAGAGTCTTTTGAATTCTCCGCTCTTATTGGCTATATAGTAGTGATATTCATCCGAGCCCGATGTGATTCCGGCCGCAGTCTTTACAAAGCTGTCAACGTTATAGAAGCGTTTATCCTGAGAGATTATTTCTTTTGGAAGCACCATCGACGTAAGTGAACCTACCTGTTTTTCTCCGTCTCTTATCTTACCCGAGTTTACAAGCACCGTATAATCGGAGGTGGTCCCTGTATAGGTTACAAGCGCATCACTTGCGTTCCCATCATAAATTACAGAAGAGATCGCGCTTTCCTTATCGGGTCCGCAGATTATCTTTCCGTTAACCGTGAAGTTTCCGTTTACGTCTGTATAGTAAACGTAGCTTCCCTTGCTTGATATGGCATCAACGTAGACCGAGCTCTTCTTCCATTTTGCTCTTGAGCTTCCCTTCTTGCTTACCTTATACGTCCATTCTCCGCCCTCATAGTCGGTAACGTAGGCAAATGCATCGCCCTTGGGAGATACGATGAACTCAAGGCTACCCTCAGAGAAAACGCCCGATGCGATCTTTCCCGACGAGGATGGCTTTGAAAGGCTTGAATATAAAAGAGTTCCGCCCTCGTACATATCGTAATCTCTTAAGAAAACGACCGTATCGCTGAATGCGGCAAGCTTAAAATCATAAACGTTATCTCCGTCGTCAAACTTAACGCACTTCCTTGAGTTTACTACGTAAAGAAGTCCTCCGTTTGTAAGAACAACGGCATACTTTCCGCTTGAGGCGATCTCGACCTTTTGTATCGCACCCTCGTCCTCGTTAAATTCGACCACCTTTTCACCGTCAAAGATAAAGGAGGTCACTCCGCTGTTGTTGACAAAGCTTTCACACGAGTGATCGGGATAAACGAACTTGGGTCCGCTGTTTCCGAAAAAGAGCGAAACAACGACTATAAGCGCTATAAGAGCCGCCGTAAAGAGAGAGATTCTCTTTATCATTCTTATGCGTCTTTTTTTGGATAATTTCTTTTTCTTCACTCCCGTACCCGAAGCTGAAGTGCCCGTTTTTTGAACGGTCTTTACCGGGGTTGCACAGGAGGGACATATTTCAAAGGGTGCATCCTGCTCGTAACGGCATTTTTCACATCTCATATCTGATAAATCCTCAATTATTTATAGCTTTGGATCTGCAAAAGCACATATTGCAGACCGATTTTCTTTCACACCATATATTATATATTTTTTTAAAGCTTTTGTCAACACCATTTGGAATAAGTAAAAGACTCTTTGAGAGCGAATATTTTTCACATCAGCCGTACATACTTTACCCGAATACAAAAAGAAAGGAAGGCAATTTTGTGAACGATTGCAAAAGAATAAAGATACTGTCACCTGCCAAGGGGCGCATAATTCCCCTTTCGGAGGTTGACGATATTGCATTTTCATCCGAAATTCTCGGCAAAGGCTGTGCCATAATCCCCTTTGAGGGTAAAATATATTCTCCCGTAAAGGGAGTTGTCGAAGCAGTTCCCTCAAGCCATCATGCAGTTGCCCTGCGCTCTGACGACGGCTGCAGCGTGCTTATTCACGTCGGAAAGGACACCGTTTCTCTCGGCGGAAAATATTTTGCCTCATACGTTTCGGTTGGCGACAGAGTAAACGCAGGAGATCTTCTGCTCGTTTTCGACTCTGAAAAGCTGTCGGAGGAGGGATACGATATAAAAACTCCCATACTCATTCAGGATCCCGACAAATATGACTCGGTCATTCCCGAATCGTTTGGCATAACAGACGTTTCCGATCCGCTTTTTCTTCTTGAGAGAATATAAATCATCGGCGCATCCTTTTTCGGATGCGCCGATTTTCAGTCTTCAAGAAGCTCGCCGACCGTGACGAATTTATATCCCTTGCTCTGAAGTGCGGGTATAAATTCATTTATTGCTTTTGCGGTCTCGCTCTTTTTCCAGATATAATCGTGACAGAGTATTATAGCCCCGTCCTTTGCTTGGTTCATGACCGTATCAACGATATCCTTTGCTTCTCTTCCCTTCCAGTCAAGAGTATCAATGCTCCACAGAACAAGGGTGTAGCCGCCGGACGATGCGACATCGCGCACAAGCTCGTTTACAAATCCTTCGGGCGGTCTGAAAAGGAGCGGCGTGCACCCGCAGACACGCTCTATAAGGCTTTTTGTCCTTGCTATCTCGCCGCAAAGCTCAGGTGCAGATAGCTTTCCCGGCCTTTTGTGGCTATAGGTGTGATTACCTATTTCGTGTCCTCTGTCGGCTATTCTTTTGGCAGAAAGAGGCTCTCTTTCTATATTTTCACCGACAAGAAAAAAGGTAGCGCTGACACCGTATTTGTCAAGTACGTCGAGTATTTCGGGATCGTATTTCTCACACGGTCCGTCATCAAAGGTAAGAGCTATCCTCTTTTCTCCCGTTTCCTTGCCGCTTCTCACTATCCCCTCAAGAGCATATATCGGAAGTGACGAAAAGCAAAGTG
>JAFQWB010000054.1 GCA_017407725.1 Clostridia bacterium
GATACACAAAAAGCCTTCTCCTGGGGTAGCGAAGCGGCGCGAGGGGAGTGAATGACACCACGGTGTGGTGTCAGAGCCCGAGCGTGACCGAGCCGCAGCGAGACAAGGTGGCGCGGCTTTGCCGTGACGGATGAGGAGATATAGAATAATACTGCAAGACGAAATACTCCGTGTCTATCCTGAAGCATTCGATTCGTTTTATTATAGAGCTTCGAAACATCCTGCACCCGTTTTTGTGTCGGGAATAGAGCGTCGGGGGCGAGAGAAAACGTTTACGTAAAAAAATAAAATAAAATCAAAAAAAGAGCAAAAAAAGGTTGACAAAATTTTTCGATATGCTATACTTAAATTAACCAAATTACGAAAGGTAAATTAACTATGAGACTTGGAAGAATTCAGAATAATTATACCGAAGCAGGCTTTGCGCTTGTAAAGGAGCAGGGTCTTGATTTTATCGAGATATGCTGCAATAATGCAGAAGAGGCACAGAGACTTATCGATGCAAAGGAGTCTGTAAAGGCGCTTGTTGAGGCAACGGGAATACCGATCTCTTCTGTAGGAAGATGGAACCACGATCTCCAGAAGGACGGAGCTATCGACAAAGAGAAGGCAGAGCAGTATATTGAGCTTCTTAAGACTGCTATTTATCTCGGAGCAAAGACATTTGTCTGCGGATGTAATTACGATAATAGCATATCGCTTCTTAAGAACTATGAGAATGCGGTTGAATTCTTCGGTATGCTTTGCGATATTGCAAAGGGAAGCGGAGTTAAGGTTGCAATTCAGAACTGCGACTGGAACAACTTTGTTGTTTCCGAAAAGCACTGGGAGGTAGTTCTCGGCGCACTTCCCGAGCTTTATATCAAGTACGATGCATCGCACGCCTACAACAGAGGCGAGGATTATCTTGCTGTTCTTTCAAATTGGGGAGAGAGAGTTGCGCACGTTCACATCAAGGGAACTACACATGCAGGCAGACGCGGAGTTGACGATCCTCCGGCAGGAATGGACGATATCAACTGGTCATCGCTTTTCTCTATACTTTATGCAAGAAAGTATGACGGCGATCTCAGCATAGAGCCGCACTCCGCAACCTGGCTTGGCGAGCTTGGAAACAAGGGTGTTTTATTCACAAGAGATTTCATAAGAAAATATATGCTTTAAGCAAAAAAAGAGGTAAAAGATATGGAAAAGATCACAAGAGTAGGAATTATAGGCTGTGGCGGTATCGCCAACGGAAAGCACATGCCCTCGCTCAAGAGAGTTGCAAACTGCGAAATGGTAGCATTCTGCGACATTATCCCCGAAAGAGCAGAGAAGGCAAAGAAGGATTACGGCTCAGCTGATGCCAAGGTCTACACCGACTACAAGGAGCTTCTCAAGGACGAAACTATCGACGTAGTTCACGTTTGCACACCCAACCGCTCACACAGCTTTATTACTGTTGATGCGCTTCACGCAGGCAAGCACGTTATGTGTGAAAAGCCCATGGCAATTAACTCAAAGGAAGCAAAGAAGATGCTTGACGCCGCAAAGGAAACAGGCAAGCTTCTTTCTATTGGTTATCAGAGCCGTTTCCGTGAGGATTCGATCTATATGAAGCAGGAGGTTGAAAACGGAACCTTCGGTGATATCTACTATGCTAAGGCTACAGCTCTTCGCCGCCGTATGGTGCCTACTTGGGGCGTATTCCTTAACGAGTACGAGCAGGGCGGCGGACCTCTTATCGATATCGGAACACATGCGCTCGATCTTACACTCTGGATGATGAACAACTATAAGCCCAAGTACTGCGTAGGAACTACATACCATATGCTCAATAACTAGCCCAAGTCCAACCAGGGCAATGCTGGGGGAAGCTGGGATCCCGAAACGTTCACAGTTGAGGACAGCGCATTCGGATTCATCGTTATGGAAAACGGCGCTACTATCGTTCTTGAGTCCTCTTGGGCAATCAATGCACTTGATACAAGAGAAGCGGTTACTACCATCTGCGGAACCAAGGCAGGCGGCGATATGAACGACGGACTCAGAATTAACGGTGTAAGAGGAAACAGACAGTACGTGTTCAAGCCCAGCTTTGCGGCAGGCGGCGCGGCATTCAATGAAGGTCACGGAAGCGAAGCTCCCGCTGAAATGGAAGAAAGACTCTGGATCGAGGCTACACGCGGCGGCGCAGCTCCTATTACAAAGCCCGAGCAGGCATACTGCGTAACAAGAATCCTTGAGGGAATTTACGAGTCTGCAAAGACAGGCAAGCCCTTCTATTTTGAAGACTAATAGTTTTTAGCTTAAGTACCTTTTTTGCTTAAGTACCTTTTTTGTAAAAAAGGTACTTAAGAATCCCCAAAAAACTTTATTAAAGGATGTTCTTTTAAGGGGCATCCTTTTTCTTTTTGCCACACTTCAAATCTTAGCTAATCCATATTTGAAAGTTTTTGTGTCACTTTTTTCAAAAAGTGACCGGGTGTGGGCGGCGCCCACGGACAGGGCGTTTTCTTTTTGTGAGCTTTTTCTTTGCGCCTGCTACTTGCAAAGAAAAAGCGGACGTAGGGCAAGGGAGGACGATATCTTAAGTACCTTTTTTGTAAAAAAGGTACTTAAGAATCCCCAAAAAACTTTATATAAGGGAGTAATTTACAGCCACTCCGCCACCACGTGTCTATCCTTAAGCATTCGCTTTGCGAATGCGACGCGGAGTCGAACCCGAAGGGCGACACGAAGTGTCGGGATCTACGATGGATGTCTGCCACTCCGTTTTTTGTAGATCCCGCCTTCGGCGCTGCTTCGCAGTTCGACTTCGGGCTACGCCCTTCGCTCAGGATGACACGTATATGTAGGCTTCACTTCGTTTTCTGCACCGTACTTCATTCCCCACCGTACTAGTAGGGGCGGAGTGAATACGACAAAAACGAGTTAAAAATCTACTTGACAAACGGGTTTAATAGTGGTATTATATAATTACCGAAATGAATAAAACACAGATCATCTCGTGAGCATAGCTCTCGGTTGTCGTGCCGAAAGGCACGGGGATAAGGAAATCGCGGTGAAAATCCGCGGCAACAGCCATTACCGTAAGGAAAGAATGCACGGCATTCTAACAAAGTCGGAATGCTTATCGGTCTGTGCACGACGTTATCCCTTGGGCAGTTTGAAGGGATAAATTGCAGGCGTTTTGCGCCCGATTTGTCTTTATGCCCGCAAAAGCGGGCTTTTTTCATTTGAAGGGAGAAGCGTTCTTATTCCCATTCGGTAAAAATATTTATCGAAAGAAGGAATTCACAATGAAAACGAAACTCACAAAGCTTATGTCGGTCGTGCTCGCGATACTCATGATCGGCGCCCTCCTGCTCACACTTGCATCGTGCAAGGAGGAAACAGACACCGATACCCTCTGGGCAGAGGCAACACACAAGGAGGACAAGGCTCTCGGCGAAGGCGCAACAAGCTTTACTCTTGTAGTTGAGGCAGGCGAAAAATCGGTAACCTTTACAGTAAAAACCGATGAAAAGATCGTCGGAGAAGCACTTCAGAAGCTCGGACTCGTAGAGGGTGAAGAGGGAGCATACGGACTCTACGTTAAGAAGGTAAACGGAATTCTTGCAGATTACGATACCGACGGCACGTATTGGGCGTTCTACAAGGACGGAAAGTATATGATGACGGGCATTGACGTTACCGAAATAGAAGCGGGCGCAAGCTATTCTCTTATAAAGGAAAAGGGCTAAACCGTGAGAAAAAGGCGTGAAAGGCTTGAAAGGACGTCAAGAAGAACAGGACTTTCCGTAAAAGAAATATGCGTCTTTTCGGTTCTTGGGGCGCTTATGTATGCTTCAAAGATCGTTATGGATGCCCTTCCGAATATACATCTTATAGCAATGTTTATTGCGCTCTATACGGTGGTATTCAGAGCGAAGGCTCTTTATCCGATATACGTCTTTGTTTTTCTTACGGGTCTTATGAACGGCTTCGGAACGTGGTGGTTTGCCTATTTGTACATATGGGCAATTCTTTGGGCGGTTATTATGCTGATACCGAGAAATGCTCCTAAGTGGGTGTATTTCAGCATTATACCCGTAGTGTGTGCGCTTCACGGCTTTGCATACGGCACAATGTGCGCACCGGTTGAGGCTCTGGTGCGAAGCTATACCTTTAAGGAAATGCTTGCGTGGATATCGATGGGAATTTATTTTGATATGATTCACGGAATCAGCAATTTTGCTATGGCATTTCTTGTTTTTCCTCTTTCAAAGGAACTCAAGAAAGCACTTGCGCTGCTTAAATAAACTAAAATCCGCAAAGATATTGTTTCTTTGCGGATTTTGTGTTATAATCTCACTATAAACCGAAGGGAGAAAAGGAATGTCCGTTTTTATTTGTCCTGTCTGCAAAAATACACTTGAAAGAAAAGAGAAGAGCTATGTGTGTGAAAGGCGCCACTCGTTTGACGTAGCGAAAAGCGGGTACGTTAATCTCTTCATTTCGCAGGCGTCCTCCAAGAAGGTACACGGCGACGACAAAACAATGATACGCGCAAGAAGCAGATTTCTTGACAGCGGTACATACTTTTTCCTTGCCGACCGACTTGCGAAGATAGTCAGCTCTCTTGCGCTTGACGGTGATATTTTGCTTGATGCAGGCTGCGGCGAGGGATATTACACGGACATTATCAAGGATAGACTGTCATCAGAAGGGAAGGAGTGCACCGTCATTGGTGTTGATCTTTCAAAGGATGCGCTTATGAGCGCATCTAAGCGCTCGAAATCGGTCGAATACGCGATTTCAAGCGTTTTTGATATTCCCGTTGCATCCGAAAGTGTTTCGGTTGTGTGGAATATTTTTGCCCCTCTGGCAGGTGCAGAGTATGCGCGCATACTCAAAGACGGCGGTTATTTTATTCGCGTTTATCCTCTTGCCAAGCATCTTATGGGACTCAAGGAAAAAATATATAAAAATCCGTACGAAAATCCCAAGGAGGATCTTTCCCTTGACGGGTTTGAGCTTGTTCTTGCCGAGGAGCTTCGCAGGAACGTAATTCTTGACGATAGCGAGATAATCGATGCGCTCTTTAAGATGACGCCCTATTATTATAAAACCTCTGAGTCAGATCAGAAAAAGCTTTCCGAAATTGGCAGAATCGAAACACCGCTTGCTTTCGGTGTTGCACTTTATAGGAAGAGTTAACTTAAGTACCTTTTTTGCTTAAGAAACTTTTTTGTAAAAAAGTTTCTTAAGAATCTTCAAAAAACTTTATTAAAGGATGTTCTTTTACAGGGCATCCTTTTTTATTGGTTAAGACATAAAAGTTTTGGTCGAGCTTTTTCAAAAGCTCGCGGGTGTGGGCGGCGCCCACGGACAGGGCGTTTTCTTTTTGTGAGCTTTTTCTTTGCGCCTGCTACTTGCAAAGAAAAAGCGGACATAGGGCAAGGAAGGACGATATCTTAAGTACCTTTTTTGAAAAAA
>JAFQWB010000055.1 GCA_017407725.1 Clostridia bacterium
GAAAGCTTATCGTCAAGGAATCTGCTCTTGATATATCCCGATTCGGTTATTCTTGCTCTGGGATCGAATGCCACGATATCGCCAACGTCAATTCCGAGTGCCTTTGCATCTGCCGCACTCTTTACGTCCTCATCGATAACAACCTCTGTTGTGTCAAAGCTTCTCTTTATGTCGCCGTACGCGCGGTTTACGTGCACGGAAGGATCGCAAAGCTGAAGAGTTCCGTCATACACCTTACCGTCTCTTGTGTAGATCTTTACGTTTTCAGCTTCTCCGTTTTCGGATCTCATTCCGCCAAGAGGTGTAAGTCTTAATCTTCCGTTTCCCTTTACCTCAGCGACCATGGCACCGAGTGTGTCAACGTGAGATTCAAGAAGAAGAGCTCCTTCCTCCGATTCCTTTCCTCCAAGGTCAATGATAACTCCGCCCTTTACTGTAAGCTCCGCCTTATATCCAAGTGCGCCGAAGCTTTCTTTTACGTATTCAACCGCCTTTTTGGTATATCCTGTGGGAGAATCAATACCCACAAGCTCTACCGTCTTTTCTGCGGCATAAAGTGCATAACTTCTGTCCATAACGTTATTCCCCGTCTTCTTTAATATTTATTTCGGTAATTCTTAATGTATTTTCGCAAACGCTGAATCTGATATTATATCCTGCAAAGGAAAGTCCGTATATTCTTTCGGGATCGTCCTGGTATGACGGTCTCGGATCAAGTGAGAGCACCTTCAGAAGTGCTTCTCTCTTTTCGGGTGCAAGGATGTCAAGCACTCCGTCGTCGTACTCCACCGCAAGTGAATAATCGACGTACTCGCCCGAAAAGCCTGCGCTTGCATCGGCTTTCATATCACTCATCGGGATATAAGGCTTTATATCGTATATCGGAGTTCGGTCAAGAAGATCGGCTCCCCTTACGTATATTATCGGTCCTTCTTCGGTGTTTTCCTCTATCCTTTCGATCTTGACGCACGAAAGTCCGATGGGGTTCGGTCTGTAGGGCGATCTTGTTGCAAAGACACCCATTCTCGTATTCCCCCCGAGTCTTGGCGGTCTTACCGTCGGCGACCAGCCCTCTCTGTGAGCAAGAGAAAAATCCCATATAAGCCAAATGTGGCTGAATCCCGAAAGTCCCCGAATTGCTTCGGGGACTCTGTATTCTTCGGTAAAAACTATTTTCGAAACAAGCTCGTTTACCATACCGCTTTGTCTTGGTATGCCGAACTTTTCGGGAAAATCGCTCCTTATATGAGCAATTATTTTCATAATATTATCTCCGTTTTATTCGCTTCTGAGTGCAATTACGGGATCACGCTTTGCAGCCATCTTGGATGGGATAGCGCCCGCAAGAACGGTAAATACAACGCTGAGGATTATAAGTGCAATTCCTCCTGCAACGGGAAGCTTTGCACCTATTGTAGGAATGTCAGTAAGCGCACGAAGCACTATGTTTGCAGGTATGCAGAAGAGAACGGTAAATCCTATTCCTATAAGACCTGATGCAAGACCGATTATAAGAGTTTCGGCGTTGAATACGCTTGTAATGTTCTTCTTGGATGCACCGATTGCTCTGAGAATTCCTATTTCCTTTGTTCTTTCAAGAACCGAAATATAGGTGATAACCGCAATCATTATAGACGATACTACAAGCGATATCGATACGAAGGCAATAAGCACGTAAGAAATTACGTCGATTATCGTTGTTACGGAAGACATCATAATTCCGACTATATCGGTATATTCTATCCTATCCTTTTCGTCAACCGATTCGTTATAATTCTTTATAAACGCTTCAACTCTGTCCTTGGATGCGAAATCCTTTGCATAGAAGTTGATGGAGGTGGGCTTTTCTTCAACCGCGTTTCCGAGAGTATGCATAATAGAATCGAAGGTTGCATCGGTCTGGGGAGCAAAGCTGTAAAGCACCTCTTCGAGCTGAATGAACTCTTCGCTATCTGCAGGGAATCCCATGAGAAGGGCCTTGAATATTTCCTCATTTACGGTCATTTCCTTAAGAGCCGAAGAAACACTCTCGTATATCGAGTTCATGGTTGTCTCACCGGCAAGAGTGCTGAGTCCGGGAATATCCATAGGAATGACATCGCTCTTTGCAAGTCCGTTTACGAGCACGTAATAGTGTTCATTATCCATTACGTGTAAAAGTCCCGGAAGAGTTTCGCTGTTTACGTTGTACGCGCCTGCAGGCTCCATCATATTTGAGATCACCCCGCAGAGCATATTCATTGCAATAGCATTGGCAGGATTCTGATTTGCCGCCGCTATCATTGTCTTAAGAATCTCTATCTTATTTTCGGAAGGAAGAAGGAAGAATACGTTTCCAAAGGAAGCGGCATCCTTAACGTCAAGCTGTGCCGAGAAATTGGGGTCATTCTTTATCATCTGAGTAATATAGACGTAGAACTGCTCCATTGTAGCATCGTCTATCTTGTCTATAAGCTCGTTTATATTCTCGGGAGTGTACTTTGTTCTTTCGAACTTGAGTCCTGTAAGAACGTTAACCTCGGGAGTCTTATTTTGCTGGTCGATTACCTTACTCTCAAGGTTTTCTTTGAGAATATACTGTGTAAGATCTGCCGTATATCCTATTGCACCCGAAATAGAGGTTGCAACAGCTCCCTCTCTCGGTCTTACGATTCCCGAAATAACTATGTCTGTTCCCTTTTCGGTAACAAACTTTTCTCTGTCAAAGCCAATGCTCTCACGAAGGTCTGTCCAGATAGGATATTCAACACCGTCAACCGTATAGGTGGACTTTGTGGGTTCAAAGAAATCCTCTGTGTTAACGAGCTTGAAGGTCATTCCTATAAAGTCGTCAAACTCATAAGGATCCATAGGCTCGGTATTGTATTCTCCGTTCATCATAAGATCGTTCATTATACCCTCAAGCTCACTCTGATCGAGCACGCCGAGCATATAAAGAGTCATCTTGCTTATCTGATTGTTTTCGGAAATTACGAGAACTACCTCGTTTGCATTTTCGGGCCAATGGCTGTTCTCTCCGACAAGCTCATACTGCTGATCGAGAAGCTCTTTATTGTCGATCATCTCAGACATAACGCCCATTCCGCTCATGCCCGAGGATTCCATCATTTCTGAAATTCCCGAGAATGCACTTCCCATATTCTTGAATATCTCGGTGGGGCTTATCTGAACCTTGCCGTCAGATGTAAAGATCTGAAGGTCAAAATCGTAAGTGTACTGAATATCGGTAAGTGCACCGTCAAGCTCAGCCATGTTTTCTTCAAGATACTTCTTGAACTTTTCAAGATCGTTTGTAATGGTTGCGCTCATTGCAGACATCATCGTTCCGAGTGAATCGTCAACGTAGATCTTATCGGGAGTCGTACTTGCATTCTGCTCTCCCACCTGCATCATAGCACCGAGCATTGCAGACATATCCTGTGTTTCTGCTTGAAGCGAGAGTGGATAGGTCGAGAGCGTATCCTCCTGAACGGCGTTTATATAGAGCTTAATACCGTTTGAGAGAGCAAGAATAAGAGCAATTCCTATAATTCCTATACTTCCCGCAACCGATGTGAGCATTGTTCTCGCCTTTTTAGTCATAAGGTTGTTGAGAGAAAGAGAGAAAGCCGTTGCGAAGGACATTGATGCCTTCTTTTCTTTCTTCTTTCCTTTGGAAGAGTTATTTTCCTTATCTTCGCTCCTTCTTTCGAGTGCTTCCTCTTCTTCGGTGTAAGGATCGGTGTCGTTTGTAACTATACCGTCCTTTACTCTGATTATTCTGCTTGCATATCTTTCGGCAAGCTCGGGATTATGCGTTACCATAATAACGAGTCTGTCCTTTGCAACCTCTGCAAGTATATCCATTACCTGCTCTGAGGTGTCTGTATCAAGCGCACCCGTAGGCTCATCCGCAAGAAGAATCTCTGGGTTATTTACAAGAGCTCTGGCGATTGCAACTCTCTGCATCTGACCGCCCGAAAGCTGAGAGGGCTTTTTCTTTTCCTGTCCCTTAAGTCCTACCGCATAAAGAGCTTCAAGTGCTCTCTTCTTTCGCTCGCCCTTGCTGACACCCGAAACGGTAAGCGCAAGCTCAACATTTGCAAGAACTGTTTGATGTGCTATAAGATTATAGCTCTGGAATACAAATCCGATCGAGTGGTTTCTGTAGGTATCCCAATCTCTGTCGCTATACTCCTTTGTCGATCTTCCGTCTATAAAAAGCTCGCCGTCGTCATATCTGTCAAGTCCGCCAATGATGTTAAGAAGTGTGGTCTTTCCGCAGCCCGAATGACCGAGGATGGCAACAAATTCGCTCTTACGGAAAGCAATATCAACTCCCCTTAGCGCATGCACTCTTTCGTTACCCGTCACGTAATCCTTTTTAACGTTTTTTAATAGTAGCATTAATGTTTCCTTTCACATCATAGTCTCTTTACTATGAAATACTTTTGTATTATAATGGGTAATTCTATCACGAATATATTAACGGAGTATTAATATTTTTTGTTTCTTTTATTATTTTAAGCTTATTTGTATATAAAAGCACCTCACAAACAAAAAGGCATTACAATACTCAGCTGAGTATTGTAATGCCTTTTCTGTTAGTTCTGCTTTTTCTTGCGGCTCCAAAGCAAGAGATAAAGAAGACCTGCTACCGAGCACGGGATAGAAAGAAGTGTCATTATCAGCGCAAATGCATAGTAGGTTGCGCCGATAAGTATATCGGTTCTTGCAAAGGAATGCTCCGCTCCCTGCATAATATTCGGAAGCTGCATTACAAACTCGTACGCCTTGGTATTCATAAGCAGGTATGCGATTATGTTTATGCCGTTAAATCCAAAATGCATGAGCATTGTTGTAAGAATAGATCCGCTCTTATGATATACGACGCCAAAGATAGCTCCGAGTGCGGCGGCATAAACCATCCAAAGGGGATGACCGTGGCCCACGCCGAAAATTACAGAGCTGAGCCCTATTGAGACTATCGGCGACATAACTCTGCTAAGTCTGTTCTGCACAAGTCCTCTGAAGAATATCTCTTCAACGATAGGTGCCATAATTATTCCGCCGAGCACGTAGAAAATAGCCGGGCCTGCAGTCATTGACGCAGACGATTCGGCATAGTCCTCAAGCCACGAGGAGGGCAGGAGTGAAAGGACTATATTTATCGCATAATTAAGGAAAATTCCCGTGAAAAGAGCTATCCATGCCGTAAGCGGCTTTATAGGCTTTATTTCAACAAAATCAGTGAATTTTTCTCTGTCCTCAAGTCTTGCAAAGCCGTTTTTGATAACGTATATGCAAAGAACGGCGATTACCGACAAAAGACCCGAGAGGAAAACTATGAAATTACTCCAGTAGTTATAGAGCTCGAGATATTTTTCTTCATCTCCCTTTGATACAAGTGAGAAAAAGACTGCAAATGCGGTTGAAACAACAATCTGCATACCGAAGAAAAGGAGCGTGTAGGAAAGTGCCTTAAGGATCGCAAGTACTCTTTTCTTGGCGATCTCGCCCTTCTTAAGGGGAGTTTCTACCGCTATCTCGCCGCTCTCAGCCATCACATCGTTTTTTGGAATGCTGACATTTTCATTTTCATTTTCATTTTCGTTGTTTACAGTATCAAATCTGTTTTCCGACATGATCTTCACCTCCGTTAATGACAGTCGATCTCGTTTTTCATTATGTATTCGTATATAAGTGATCTCATTTCATCATAGCTTGTAGCTCTGTTAACAAGATCACGAAAAAGCGCCGAATCGCGTATTCCCGCCGAATACCATCCGAGGTGCTTTCTTGCCTCACAAACGCCGATAACCTCTCCCTTTTCCTCAATAAGCGCGGAAAGATGCTCAAGCATTACCGAAACCTTTTCCTCGGGGGATATAATTCTTTCTTCTCTTCCCTCTATTCTTGCCGCTATTCTTTCAAATATAAAGGGATTTCCCATAGCGCCCTGCGCTATCATTACTCCGTCACATCCGGTATATTCAAGCATATGAAGGGCATCGTCTGCGGTATAGATTCCTCCGTTACCCATTACGGGGATCGAAACTCCGTTTTTTACCTCTTTAATGACGTCAAGGTCGATAGGGGGCATATACATCTGATCCTTTGTTCTTCCGTGAACACAGATCATATCTGCTCCGCCTTCCTCAATAGCCTTTGCACATTCAAGTGCATTTATACTGTTTTTATCCCATCCCGCTCTTATCTTTACCGTGAGAGGTATATTCACCGCCTCCCTTACCGCCTTTACTATTCTGTAAAGCAGCTCGGGACTTTTCATAAGAGCGCTTCCCTCTCCGTTTGAGGTTATCTTCTTGACCGGACATCCCGCATTTATATCTATTGCCGCGGGAGAGCCTTTACTTTCACAGTATGCATAGCTGCCGCTTTCGATAAGGTGTGCCGCCTCTGCCATTATTTCAGGCTCACTTCCGAATATCTGTATGGCAAGCGGAGCTTTATCAAAAGATTCATCCTCACGTATTACAGCAAGACGCGAGGTCTTTTTATCTTTATAATGAATTGCCTTGGCAGAAACCATTTCAGACACCGAGTATTCGCATCCGTACCTTCTGCAGATCATTCTGAAGGCATGATCTGTAACGCCTGCCATAGGCGCAAGTGCTATTCCGTTTTTCAGTTCAATACTGCCTATCTTCACTTTAACCTCACTGAAAGGATGTAACACCCTTTTTCGTTGATCTTAAAAGGGGCTGTAAAATTACAGCCCCGTTTTTTTCGGTTGAACACGATCGTATAAGCCGGGTTCTGTACCGCAAAAGCGGTCGCTGCCATCTGTCTTGTCTTTACGTTACCGCAAAGCTCTTTGCCACCCACGGAATTGCGTCGGGCAAACGCCTCCTTGCGGAGCTCCGTAAACGGTGTTGCTTCAGATAGGGTTTACACTGCCTCTATGTTACCATAGACGCCGGTGAGCTCTTACCTCGCCTTTTCATCCTTACCGAAAAACTTCGGCGGTAATTTTCTGTTGCACTTTCCCTAAGGTCACCCTCGGCGGACGTTATCCGTTATCCTGCCCTATAAAGCCCGGACTTTCCTCACATACCAGCCTTTCGACTCGGTAAGCGCGGCAGCGCAGATCGGTTCTTACTAATTATACCGCTTTTTATCCTTTTTGTCAACACGTTACGGCTCTAAAAGCCCGTCAAACAGCTCTGATTCTACCGATCTTATCATATCTATACCTATTTTTACCCCATCCTCTGAGACAATGACTCTGTCAAAGCTGTCAATTCTCTTTACGCGTATGCTCTCGGTGACGTATTTTCCTCCGTCTTTTTTCTCGTCCGGAACAAAATATGTTATACTTGCGCTCGGTCTTTTATAGGTATTATCAAGCAGTATCACAAGTCTTTCGTTGATCTTTTCCTTTTCATTTTCCGAAAGTATGACCATATCCGACACCCTTCGGGCGCTCTCTCTTACTATTTCATCATATCCCGTAAGTGCGGAAAAGGGCGAAAACTGCGCCGCTCTGTCCTCTCTTTTCATATGCGCCCTTTCCTTTGATTTCTCATAGGGCAGATTTATTATGCTCTTGTAAAGACTCATATCTCTTTTCTTTTCCATATGCATTCCTACGCCTTGTGTCCTCCGACCTGCGAATTCCGCTCTCTTGCGGTTGCTCCTTTTTTCAGATTCATCCCTTTAAGAACAGAGTTTTTTCCGTATTTTTTCTTTATGCTTACAAGTGTTTTTTGAAGACTCTTCTCCCTTGAAAGCTCTTCCTCTTCCTTTTTTCTCTCTCTTTCAAGAGCCTCATAATCGGTGAAAAGATCTATCTGCTCATACACCTTTTTCTCGCCCGCCTCTTCCTCGGGCAGGACGTGATTAAGAGTAACGTTTATTCTTCTCACAAGATAGGACGGATCTGCGATCCTGTCATAGAGTCTGAGTGCCGCATCGCTCATAAGTCTTGATGACGATGTATGCCTTCCTATATTTTCGCTTGAGTGCGCGGGCCTTGGCACACTTCTTCCGTATCTGTCAAGCTTTACCGAGTCGCCTTTAATCTCTGACGAATTAAAAGCCGAAAGGCTTTCTGTATCATACCCGATATCAAGCACGATCTGATCTGTGACAAGTCTTTTTTCTGTAAGCTCAAGCGAGAGAATATCTATCATTTCAAAAAGAACGAGTCTTGCCATATCGAAGGTATACGGATGCTGCAGAACCTGCCCCGAGCAGATACTGCTGCTCTCGGGCTTATACGCCTTTATATCGGCAATGGTACAGCTCTCATATCCCCATGCATGGTCTATAAGAAGCTCTGCGTTTATTCCGAAAAGTCTGTAAAGGAGCTCCTCAGAATAAAAGCTTCCCTTCTGACCCATCGAGCAAAGGGCAATATCGCCCATTGTGTACATTCCGTTTTCGTAAAGCCTTCTTGCGGTTCCCGCGCCGACTCTCCAGAAATCGGTTATCGGAGTGTGATTCCAAAGAAGCCTTCTGTAGCTTTCCTCTGTAAGCTCGGCAATTCTGACTCCGTTTTTATCTGCGGGAATATGCTTTGCCCATATATCCATTGCGATCTTGCAAAGGTAGAGATTAGGACCCACCCCTGCCGTTGCGGTTATTCCCGTATGAGTGAGAACATCAAGTATCATTGTCATTGCAAGCTCCCTTGCACTCATTTTATAGCTTTCAAGATAATTCGTGGCGTCGATAAACACCTCGTCCACAGAATACACGTGTATATCCTCGGGCGCAACGTATTTAAGATATATTTCGTATATTCTCGCACTGTATTTCATATAGTGCGCCATTCGCGGCTTTGCGACTATATAATCGATTTCAAGATCCTTATCGGCTTTAAGCTCTGAATCTATATAAGACGAGCCCTTGAATTCTCTTTCGCTTGCAAGTCTTTTTCTTTCTCTGTTGACCTCACCTATTCTTTGAATCACCTCAAAAAGTCTTGCTCTTCCCGAAATGCCGTATGCCTTGAGCGTGGGAGTTACCGCAAGACAGATGGTCTTTTCGGTTCTTGACTCATCTGCAACCACAAGATTTACGCCCATCGGATCAAGTCCTCGCTCCACGCACTCGACCGATGCATAAAACGACTTTAAGTCTATTGCAATATAGCTTCTCTCTTCCACGGTGGCTCTCCCTTCTCTTTTTCTTATTTCAATTATACCACCGAACATATGTTCAGTCAAGAGCAAGTGATAAAAAACGCTCATAAATATAAAAGGAAAAAGCAGGAAGAGAAGGCTCTCATTCCTGCTTTTGATTATTACTTCCGAAGCTTTTCAAGATCGTTTTTGCGAATCTCGACTCTTCTTACCTTACCGCTGATAGTCTTGGGAAGCTCATCAACGAATTCAACTATTCTCGGATACTTATAGGGAGCTGTGTGAGTCTTTACGTATTCCTGGATTTCCTTCTTTAAGGCATCGGTCTTCTCTGTACCCTTTACAAGAACCACAGTCGCCTTTACGATCTGACCGCGTACCTCATCGGGAACGGGAGTAACAGCACATTCAAGAACGTAAGGAAGCTCCATAATAACGCTCTCTATTTCAAAGGGTCCGATACGGTAGCCCGATGATTTGATAACGTCATCGATTCTTCCAACGTACCAAAGATATCCGTCCTCGTCCATAGTTGCCTGGTCGCCCGTATGATAATATCCGTCATGCCATACGTCCTTTGTCTTTTCTTCATCAAGATAATATCCTATAAAGAGTCCGCAGGGCGCTTCTCCATCCTTCACACGGATACAGATCTCACCCGTATCACCCGTTTTACACTCATTTCCGTCAGCATCAAGAATAGCAACGTCGTAAAGCGGACTGGGTCTTCCCATTGATCCGATCTTGGGTGTCGATCCGACGAAGTTTGCAATTGACAAGGTCGTCTCAGTCTGTCCGAAGCCTTCCATAATGGTAAGTCCGGTAGCCTTCTTGAACCGATTGAACACCTCAGGGTTAAGCGCTTCTCCCGCTGTTGTAGCATATTCGATAGACGAGAGATCGTATTTTGAAAGATCCTCTTTGATAAAGAATCTGTACATTGTGGGAGGCGCACAGAAGGTGGTTATATGATATTTTGCGAACATAGGCAGAATATCTTCAGAGTGGAATCTGTCGAAATCGTACGTGAACACACCTGCCTCACAAAGCCACTGACCGTAAAGCTTGCCCCAGAGGGCCTTGCCCCATCC
>JAFQWB010000005.1 GCA_017407725.1 Clostridia bacterium
AATATCGAAATCAGCAGATCTTAAGCTGTCAAGATATTCCTCAAAGGGGAGAACGTAATCAAGAGCAGACGTCTCGCCTACGTCTCTTCCGTCAAGAAGAATGTGAACTCTTACGCACTTTACACCCTCTTCCTTTGCCTTTGCAAGCATTGCCTTTAAGTGATCTATGTGAGAGTGAACGTTTCCATCGGAGAAAAGTCCGATAAAATGAAGAGTTGTGCCATTTTCCTTTACGTTTGAAACAAGATCGTTCCAGCTGTCAGAGGTGAACATCTTGCCGCTTTCGATAGAAGAGGATACGAGCTTCGCGCCCTGAGCGAACACCTGACCCGAGCCGAGGGCATTGTGTCCAACCTCGGAGTTACCCATGTCGGCGTCAGAAGGAAGTCCTACCGCAGTTCCGTGTGCCTTGAGCTTTACCCAAGAATATTTTCCGAAAAGCTTATCAAGAGTGGGAGTTCTTGCCGCCTTGACAGCGTTACCCTCTACAGTATCGGTAATTGCAACACCGTCCATTACGATAGCAACTACGGGGCCTTTTACTCCCTCGAATTTTTTATTTTTGCTGAGTTTAAGCATTTTTTTCCCTTTCATTCATCCTAAGATGCATTTTTACTAAACTGTTTTAATTTTAATATTGACAAATACCCACAAATTATGTAATAATATTCAAAAGTATTATTTTGGGGGACAATAATGGACAACCGTAAACACTCGGGGCACAGACAAAGAATGTACCAAAGATATTTGCTTTCCTCTGACGAAGGATTTGCAGATCACGAGCTTCTTGAAATGCTTCTTTTCGGCGCTCTGCCGAGAGTAAACACCAACGACATCGCGCACGATCTTATATCTTACTTCGGCTCGCTTAATGCGGTGCTCGATGCAAATATAAACGCGCTTCTTTCTATAAAAGGCATAAACAAAGCCTCAGCCATTCACATAAAGCTTGTATCCTCACTTTGGAGAAGATACAGCAGACTCAAGGCTGAGAAAAGCTCGCCTGCGTTCGATAAAGAGGTAATCGGCAAAATACTCATCGACTCATACCGTATGGTAAGTGTTGAGCGTGTTATGCTTCTTCTCTTTGACAGCTCTGCAAAGCTTATATCAATGAAGGTGCTTTCCGAAGGATCGGTGAATTCTTCCGACATAAACATAAGAAGAATTGCCGAGCTTTCGCTTTCGTGCGGAGCATCTTATATCGCTCTTGCGCACAATCATCCGGGTGGAAAAGCCGATCCTTCCGATGCCGATATGACGTCAACGCGACTTGTCAAACGGGCACTTGAAATGATCGACCTTCCTCTTATTGAACATTTTATAGTTGCGGGTGACGATTACTGCACCCTACTTTCGTAGGCTTAATTATTCAGCGTCTGCGCTTTCGATATCAGCTACGAGGTCCTCAACGGAATCCTCTGTGATGAAGGAATCGTTGTCGTCGCAAAGCTCACAGCACTCAGCTGTGTCCTTGTTATTCTTGATAACAGAGCTTATTGCGTGCCATGCGGGAACGATAGCTGCTGCGAATACTACGAAGGGGAGCTTGTTCTTTGCCTTAACAGATGCGGCAAGAGCGGTAACTGCAAGTGCAGCTGCGGGAAGATCTGTAAGAGCGGTTGCGAGAGTTGTGTTATCCTCGGTTGTCGTCTTAACTGTCTTGATCTTCTTAACGATCTTCTTAACAGTCTTCTTAGCCTTTTCCTTAACGCCGTCGGCAGTCTCTTCCTCTGTCTCTGTGCACTCTTCGGTTTCCTCTGCCTCAACAGCTTCCTCTGCTGCAGGCTCTTCTGCTGCAGGCTCTTCTACGGGCTCAGCAACCTCTGCAGAATCGAGAACCTCCTCAAGAGTTTCCTCTGCTACGGGCTCTGCCACAGACGCAACCACGGGAGCCTCGGGCTCATAGCCGAAATAAAGTGTGTTGAATGATACGTTATAAAGCTCTGCAAGTGCAACAAAGTTGTCAACGTCCGGAACTGCGTCTCCGCGCTCCCACTTAGAAACTGCCTGTCTGCTTACGCCAAGCTTTTCTGCAACCGCACCCTGAGAAAATCCTGCAGCCTTGCGGTACTCTGTAAATCTTTTTGCGATGTTCTCGTTCATAACAATTAACCTTTCCTTTTTTCGTATTGTTTACGCATTATGTAAACTTAATTTTACTTACGCTACTAATTATACACCATATTTTATTATTTTTCAATAGCATAAACAAAAAAATGTCGCTCTCAGGCGACATTTTTTTATTACCGTTTTCAGCAAACGCAAGATTGCATTACACAGTTTCAAAATACACAGTTCTTTTGTCAGCTTTTGCAATTTCGGGTCTAAGATAAGTAACGAAAACGACCGCAACAACAAGGTACACTACCCTTATCACCGCATCTATCATCCAGTAATGAGGAAAATACGGGATAAGCAAAGTATGAGCCGTGCTTGACAGCGCGCATACTATTCCGAGCACTGTCCAGATTTTTAACAAATTATCAAGTGTCTTGCCAAGCTTGATTGCATCCTCAACGTCCATTCTGAGGACACTCTCAGAAAGCTCGGGAACAAAAGAATACTTTTGTCTTTCAAGCTTGAGCCTTTTGTTAAGAACAATTGTCAGAAGAATGAAAAGAACTGTTCCTGCAAAAGAAAGCGCCGACTGAAGAATGTACATATCCATTACCGCAAAAGAGTCTTCCATTTCAAATCTGAGTATATCTCCATAACCCATAAGTCCGTCACTCTTGAAAAGAGACGACATATAAAGGGAGTACACCCAAAAGCCTGCCGATACTATCGTATAGATAATGGCAACCGCTTTTGCCATCTTCTCACTTCTTTCCTTTTGATCGGGAAGAAGAAAGAGGAATGCCGTGAAAAATCCGCCTGCAATAAATGACGGAATGACGTCAAGACCATCTATTCTAACTTCAAGCGTAAAGAATACCGCGGCAACAAACAAGGATAGTGCAAACAAGAGTTTACGTGCTCTTGCAGCCTCTTTTTTGTTTTCAATAGCGCCAGCTGCCTTTTCATTAAGGCGTGTCAGATACTCGGTATCTTTTTTGATTCCGCTTAAATACGATACGCTCTTCACAAGCCAGAATACGCCGAATACCAGACAGATAATAAATGATATAACGTTAAAAACGTTTCGGTATTCAACAAGCGCGACAACGCCTCTGTCGGTAACGACACCGTAGTTGCCCGTTGAAAGTGACGAGAGCTCCGGGGCGGTATACATGATCGGCTTTACAGTAACGTACGCGAGTGTAAGCCATCTTACGTAATTATAGTTCACATTTGCGGCATACTCAGTCTTTTCGAGTGCCGATGCACGTATGCCCTCAAAGAGCGACGAGAACGCCTTTATCGAGAGTATTATCTCAAGTGTGGCAAAAAGAATGCACACAAGAAGAAGCGACGTGTAATCTGTAGTAGCGCGGCTCTGCTCAACAACTCCGTCGGGGCCGAAAACTATCGCGCTCTGCACGTTTATAAGTCCGTAAACTCCCATAGCAGGTATTTTGCAAAGCCCGACTATAAGAAGTTTTCTGAAAGCTTCGTAGCTTTCGGTTAATGACAGATTAACAAGCTGAACCTTTGATATACCCTTCATTATCAGCGCACATCCGATGAAATCGGGAAGAATATCGATGATATTAAAATTGGGCATAAATAGAAAGACAAGACCCGCAATTATAAGTCCTACGTTCATACTTTTTTCCTTTTATTATTTTTTTAGTTTTTTATAAAGTGCGCCGAGAGGATCAAAGCCCTTATGTGAATCCATATTCTCGTCGCCCTCCTTGCAAATATACATATAGCATCTGAAAATAAGCACTATCGAATATATCACAAAGATATACCAAAGAAGATTTGCGCAAATAGAAATTGCACTAAAAACAGATGCAAACGATCCGACTATGTTAAATTCGCGTGCAAGAACGATGAGAATTGTCAACGGATAGTAGCAAACGCACATTGTCATAGCAACCGTGCTTCGCTTTTCTATCTTTTCATCCTCGGTATCCACTGCCAGAGAATGTATTCCCTTTAATGCAAATACAAGGGCAATCATCTGGAAGGGATACTGTACGTTGTCTGCAATATTAAGCACTGTCGGGATCGCACCGAGGTCGCTCACAAAAGCCGCCGTTATCTGAAGTGCAAACTCAATACCTCCAAGCGCGATAAGCGGGTATAGCGAGATCTTGAATTTTTCAAAATACTCTGAATAATCAGAAAGCCTTCTTGCAGCCGCAAGCATAAACAGATATCCCGCAAGATCGGGAAAAATATCGATTCCGACAGCATACTGTGCATTCACGGTAAGACCGACCTCAACGAGCATCATAAATCCGTAAAGAAGATATCCGAATCCCATATCTGCTCCTTTTATTCGTTTCTCGCGCCGCAGCACTTCTTATATTTTTTGCCGCTTCCGCAGGGGCAAGGATCGTTGGGCTGAGGCTCGGACGCCTTTCTTACAGGCTCACGCTTATCGCCCTCGGAAGGAGCATTTGTTCTCATTACGGGTCTTTTTGCACTTGCGGGCGCTTTTCTGTGCCCTTTGCTCTGACCCATCTGAGTTATCGTTACCGACGAGCCCTCTCTCTCTCTGTTAAGAGTAAGCTCGATCGAAAGAAGCTTTCTTACAGTTCCCTCACGGATGTTCTCGATCATATCGTCAAACATCTCGTTACCCGTAATTCTGTATTCGTTTATCGGGTTTCTCTGAGCAAAGCTCTGAAGCTGAACGCCGTCACGAAGGTCGTCCATAGCATCTATATGATCCACCCAGTTATCGTCAACGTAGTGAAGAAGCACGTTTCTCTCAAGCTGTCTTAAGATAAAGCTCTTCTCCGGTCCGTCTGCCTTTGATGCGTATTTTTGAGTTGCTCTGCTCTTAATCTCTTCAACAAATTCCTTATAGTCAAGTTCTCTCGCCTCTTCCTCGGTATATCTTAAGTCATCCTCACCAAAGAGTGTACCGTAGAAATACGCGCGGAGTCCGTCAAAGTTCCAGAGTGCGGGATCTTCATCAGAGCAATAAGCCTCGATAGCACGTTCTACCGTCTGATTTATCATTGTAAGGATCTTTTCGTGCAGGTCGGCATCATCAAGAACCTCATTTCTCTGCTCGTAAATGATCTTTCTCTGCTGATTTATAACGTCATCGTACTCAAGAACCGCTTTTCTGATCTTGAAGTTATGGCTCTCAAGTCTCTTCTGACAGTTTTCAATAAGGCTTGAAAGAAGCTTCGGTGAGAATCCGTTCTCCATTGTTACGGGATCCGACTCGTCGTAATCGAGATTTGCGGTAAGCGCAGAATAGATCGAATTCATTCTGTCGCCGCCGTATATTCTCA
>JAFQWB010000056.1 GCA_017407725.1 Clostridia bacterium
GTCCGCTTTGTTGCGCTTGTTGCCGTCCTCCTCGACGCCCTCGCGCACACCGACCGCAAGATCCTCCTCCTCAAAGTTATGGAAAGCATAATACTGCTTCAGCTTCGAGGTGTCAAAATAGATGTTGCCGCCCGCCTCGTAGGCATAGCCCTTCTCAAGAAGCTCAGTGACCATAGTGATGAACTCATCGATGCAGTTGGTCGCGGGCTCGATAACGTCGGGGGTCTTTATATTCAGCTTTTCGCAATCCTTGAAGAATGCGTTGGTGTAATGCTCCGCTATCTGCATAACCGTTTTATGCTCTCTTTTAGCACCCTTGAGCATCTTGTCCTCACCCGTATCGCCATCGCTCGAAAGATGACCGACGTCGGTAATATTCATTACTCTTTTCACGTCATATCCAACGTAGCGGAGATATTTTTCAAGCACGTCCTCCATAGCGTAGGTGCGAAGATTTCCTATGTGAGCAAAGTGGTAAACGGTGGGGCCACAGGTGTACATTGAAACCTTACCCTCTACTCTCGGAATGAACTCGTCTCTTTTTCTTGTGAGAGAATTATATAAAAGCATAACTTACTCCATTCGCCGTATCGAAAAATAGCAATAATACGGCATTTTAATTTTATCTTGAAATATTTTAGCAGAATGGAGTGCATTTGTCAAGGTTTTTCGTATGTTTTATTTATATTACTGCGGTGCGCTAATATTTTTTAAAAATATTTTGTTTTTCCTCTTGTAATCTTGACAAAAATTTGGTAAAATATAGTTTAGGGTAGTTTTATTGTCTTTTTTCTAACAAAAATTGACAACATCCCTCTTAAAATAGTACAAATTCACACGAGGTTAAGATAAATGACACAAAAGAAAAAAACGACTGCACAGTATTCCAACCTTACAGGAATGCACCGCGCGGTGCCAATCATTTTGTTTGCCGTTGCCGTATTCACTCTGTTCTGCTTTATCACCCAGGACATAGGCGCGCTCGGCCATGCTATATCGACGGTATTTCTCGGGCTGTTCTCTTACGGCGCGTACGCTTTACCGCTTTTGCTGGCGCTGCATGCAATATTCTATCCTTCGGATATAAGCGAAAACAGAGTGCTCTCAAGAGTTATCTTCTCTCTTGTAACGATAACCTTTATCTCCGCGCTTTCATATTCGATAACATATTGGAAGACGGATCTCGTCTTCAGCCCTGCTGATTTCTTCACGAACGGTCAGAGCTCGGTAGGCGGCGGATTTATAGGCGGTATAGTCGGCTTCTGCCTGATCAAGATTTTCGGCAGAGTCGGACTTGTGATAATAGCCGCAGCTATATTTGCAATTTATATTTCATATTTCTTCGCAAGAGGTCAAAGAAGTGTGTCAAAATTCTTCTACAATCTGCTTAAAGCAATTGTTATAATTCTCGCCTACGCCGAAAGAGGACTGAAAAAGTTCTTTGGCAAGATCAAAAACGCCAAGAGCGATAAGATCAGACGCGAGGCAGAGGAAAAGAACGGCAAGCTCACCGACGATGATTTCTTCGCAGTTGATAACGGAATGCAGAAGCTCAGCGTATCCGAGCTCGGTATAAGAGAAACACGCGATGAAGCGGCTGCAGAGGACAACCCCACCCTTCACGATAAGATATTCTACAAGAGTGCTGTGAGTCCCGAAGAAGCCGAAGAGATGGCTATGCGCGAGAAGGCAGAAGAACTCTTCTACGCTGAAATGGAGCGTAGAAGCGAGGAGCCCGAAGAGCCCATTGCCGTACAGCGAAGACGTCTTGTAAACGTAACATACGACGATCCCGACAGCAAAATCGGCAGAACCGTAAAGAAAGAGGAACCCAAGGAAGACATTATAATTGATGTTCCGACCACCGGCGCCGACGATAATGCAGATGCCGTATTTACACAAGGCTTTGATCCCTTTGCAATGATGATGTCGGAGGATCTGGCATCCAAGCCCTCATCAAGAAGTCTTAAGGACGAGGGTACACGTTCAAAGACTGTAACAGAAGATATTTCCGAGCTTACCGAAGCGGAAATTGAACGAGAAAAGCGCTTGCTTGAATTTGAAAGAAGAAAGGCAGCGATACTTGAATCTCGCAGA
>JAFQWB010000057.1 GCA_017407725.1 Clostridia bacterium
CTGCAGAGAAAGCGGGAGTACACTCCGTTTTCTTATACCGCTTGCGCTCTGTCTTGGAAAAAATATAACCTTTTACGGAAGCGAGAGACTCTTTGAGAGACCTCTTGATATTTATGAGGAGATCTGCCTTGAAAAGGGCTTCGTCTTTAATAAAAGCAAAAATTCACTCACCTTAAACGGTAAGCTTGATAGCGGATACTATCGTGTGAGAGGAAATGTAAGCAGTCAATTTATAACAGGACTGATTTTTGCACTCGTTTACCTTGGTGAAGACTCAGTAATTGAAATCATAAAGCCATTCGAGAGCAGACCGTATGTCGATCTTACTCTTTCTGCGCTTAAAGCCTTTGGTGCCGATATAAGGTTTGGTGATGAATACAGAATCGAGATAAAATCATCGAAATTAAGTGCTTTTTCGGGTGCTGTAGAGGGCGACTATTCAAACGCCGCATTCCTCGATGCATTTAACCGCATCGGCTCGGATGTTAAGATTTTCAATCTTGATCCTGACAGCTTGCAGGGAGACCGTGTCTTCTATGATTATTTTGATATGATCTCAAACGGATCACCAACTCTTGATATTTCCGACTGTCCCGATCTCGGACCTGTTTTGTTTGCTCTTGCAGCTATGAAAAACGGAGCAGTCTTTCTGGGAACTGAAAGACTCAGAGTCAAGGAGTGCGACAGAGTAGAGGCAATGAAAAAAGAGCTTTCAAAGCTCGGCTGCCCTATTATTGTTGAAGAAAACAAGGTTACGGTAGAGAAGTGTAAGCTTGCATACCGCGGTGAAGTGATTGACGGTCATAACGATCACCGTATAGTTATGGCAATGTCGGTGATTTTATCGAAGATCGGAGGCACTATCAGCGGGGCACAGGCAGTCGGTAAAAGCTATCCGAGCTTTTTTGAGGATATAGCAAGCCTTGGCGCAGAGGTTGAGTTGCTTTAATAGACAATGTAAGAAAAGAGGGATTTTCATGATACGAAGGGCACAGGAAAAGGATATACCCAAAATAGGAGATCTGTTATCGCAGGTCTGTCTTGTTCATCATAATGGCAGACCGGATATATTCAATATAGGAAGAAAGTATTCTGATGATGAGCTAAAGGCACTTCTTGCTGATGAAAGCCGTCCTATACTTGTTTTTGCAGATGATGACGACTCTGTTATCGGATACTGCTTTTGTATCTTTCAGCAGCATAAAGACAGCTCTGTTATGACCGATATTAAGACCTTGTATATTGACGATCTGTGTGTTGATGAAAATATGCGCGGAAAACATATTGGAAGAGAGCTTTATCAAGCGGCAATAGATCTCGCGAAAGAGAATGGATGCTACAATCTGACACTTAACGTGTGGAGCTGTAATGTATCGGCTATGAGATTCTATGAGTCAATGGGACTTGTACCGCAGAAGATCGGTATGGAGCTGATACTTGACTAAATAAAAAAAAGACTGTTGTGAAGAAATTCACAACAGTCTTTTTTTATCCTTCGTAGTTGTATCCGATTTCGAGAGCAAGTCTGTTTGCTTCTCTGAGAGCAGGCTTTGATTCGGGAGTTGCGGCAATAACCTGTTCAACGAATTCGTTATAATCAAAAAGACCTGTCTTTTTGATGACGTATCCGAGCATTACCGTGTTTGCGGTAACCTTGTTTTCAGCCGCAAGACCGGTTGCGGGGATGTAGTGTGCATTGATATCATCGCGGAGAGCTTTTCTTTCGATAAGTGTGCTGTCAGCGATAAGTGTTCCGCCGCTGATAAGAGTGGGCTCAAATTTATCCATACTCTGGATGTTAAAAACGATTGCAATGTCGGGAGTAGTTACTATGGGAGATCCGATAGGCTCGTCAGAAACGATAACACCGCAGTTACAAGTACCGCCGCGCATTTCGGGTCCGTAGGAGGGAAGCCACGATACGTATTTTCCATCGTGCATAGCAAGCTTAGCAATTGTTTTGGAGGCATAAAGAATGCCTTGACCGCCAAATCCGGCAAGAATTATCTTGGTTGTCATTTTGTTTCCTCCTCATTTGCAGTCTTATCCTTGTACGTGCCGAGAGGATAGAAGGGTATCATGTTCTCGCGAAGCCACTTGAGTGAATCTGTAGGTGAAAGTCCCCAGTTGCTCGGGCAGGTAGAGAGAACCTCAACGATAGAGAAGCCTTTCTTCTCGATCTGATTGGTAAATGCCTTCTTGATAGCCTTTTTTGCTGCAAGAACGTTCTTTGGGGAGTCAACCGATACTCTGGTAGCATATGTGCATCCCTCAAGAGTAGAGAGCATTTCACATACTCTTACGGGATAACCCTGAATTTCGGGATTTCTTCCGTAGGGAGATGTGGTTGTCTTCTGACCGATAAGTGTTGTAGGAGCCATCTGTCCGCCGGTCATACCGTAGTTTGTATTGTTGATGAATATAATGGTGATGTTTTCGCCTCTTGCAGCTGCGTGAACTGTTTCTGCAGTACCGATAGCAGCAAGGTCTCCGTCACCCTGGTACGTGAAAACAATGTTATCGGGAAGAGAGCGCTTTACACCGGTAGCAACGGCGGGTGCTCTTCCGTGGGGAGCTTCGATCATATCGCACTCGAAGAATTTGTATGCCATAACGGCACATCCTACGGGGCAAACGCCAACCGTCTTCTCTTCAATTCCAAGCTCGTCTATTGTCTCAGCAACAAGTCTGTGAACGATTCCGTGTGTACATCCGGGGCAGTAAGAGAATACTGCATCGGAAAGGGCTTTGGGCTTATCAAATACTACCGACATCAGATCTCACCTCCTATTTTTTCTATCTGCGCAAGAATTTCCTCGGGTGTGGGAAGTATTCCGCCCGTTCTGCCGAAGAAGCTTACGGGCTTCTTGCACTCTATTGCAAGCTTTACGTCACTTACCATTTGTCCCATATTAAGCTCAACCGTAAGGAATGCCTTTGTCTTTTCGGAAAGAGCAAGAAGCTCCTTGTTCGGGAAGGGCCAGAGTGTCTTGGGTCTGAAAAGACCTGCCTTTATTCCTTTTTCACGTGCAAGAAGAACAGCACTTCTACAGATACGGCTTGTAATACCGTAAGAAACGAGAACTATATCTGCATCCTCTGTCATGAATTCTTCGCAAAGAACTTCGTTCTCTTCAATTGTCTTGTATCTGTCGAATCTTGCGTTTACGCTCTTTTCAAGCTCGTCGGGCTGGAGATAGAGCGAGTTTGTGATATTCTTCTTTCTTTCACCCTTGTGACCGCAGGTAGCCCATTCCTTTTTGGGAAGGTCGGCGGGTGAAAGAGGCTCTGCCGTGAATTCAACAGGCTCCATCATCTGACCGAGTGCTCCGTCTGCGAGCATCATAAC
>JAFQWB010000058.1 GCA_017407725.1 Clostridia bacterium
GAAATGTTTTCGAAGTCGAACTTTACAAAATCTGCGACAAATCGCTGATTTTGTAAAGTCAAAACGCCCGCGTTTTGAGGATCTACAAAAGGGGTCTGCTACTTCGTTTTTCGTAGATCCCGCCTTCGGCGCTGCTTCGCAGTTCGACTGCGCTCAGGATGACACAATGGGGAAGGCTTCGCTCCGTTTTGTGCGCCGTACCTCATTACCCACCATACCTAGTAGGGGCGGAACGCGTAGCCCGTTTTATGCTATATTCACTCCTGCAAGACATCGCACCCACGTGTCTATCCTTAAGTATTCGCAAAGCGAAAGGGAGTGGCTATAAACCACTCCCTTTATAATTTTTTGAATATACCTAATGAAAAAACATTAAAATCGCTTATCCTATAAGCTCGTCGGAGGATTTCTGCATAGCGGAAAGAACCGAATCAAGCTCTGCCTTGTCCTTGCCGTTGGCAAGAAGGTATATCTTTATCTTGGGCTCTGTTCCCGAGGGACGGAAAATGAGAACGTTTCCGCCTACCGCACCTGCCGTTTCAAAATAAAGAACGTTGGAAATAGGAAGATTTGTAGGAGAAACCTCGCCGCTCTCGAGGTCGGTGATCGTTCCCTTGAGGTAATCTCTTACAGAAATGACCTTCATGCCGCCGATCTCTGCAGGGGGATTGTTTCTGATTCTTTCAAGAAGAGCCTTCATGCGGTCTGCGCCGTCAACACCCTTCATATAAACGTTGAGTGTCTTTTCGCCATAGTATCCGTACTTCTCGTAAAGAAGCTCAAGAGCATCCGAGAGAGTCATATTCTTTGACTTGTAGTAAGCCGCCATTTCGGTAATGAGCATAACCGCAACGACCGCATCCTTATCTCTTGCATAAGTGCCCTTTAAGTAGCCGTACGACTCCTCGAAGCCGAGAAGGAAGTTGCCGATACCGATATCGTCGTGGTTCTTGATAACCTCGCCGATGAACTTGAAGCCGGTAAGAACGTTGTGAAGATCAACGCCGTGCTCCTTGCAGATTCTTGTTACCATTTCTGTCGAAACGATAGTCTTGACCGCATATGCGCCCTCGGGCATTGTGTTTGTGTTTTCGTATGCGGTGAGAATATAGTCAAGAAGAAGTGCTCCGACCTGGTTACCGGTCATTGTAGCAAAGCTTCCGTCCTTTCTTCTTGCCTTGATACCGGTTCTGTCTGCATCGGGGTCGGTAGCGATAACAAGGTCGCTTCCTACCTTCTCTGCAAGAGCCTCGCCAAGGTCAAGTGCCTCGGAGTTTTCGGGGTTGGGGCTTGCAACTGTCGGGAAAGATCCGTCAAGAATCATCTGATCTGCAACGCAGAAGAGGTGCTTTACTCCGCAAAGTCTTAAAACCTCGGGAACGAGTCTGTATCCGCAGCCGTGAAGAGGAGTGTAAACTATTTTGAGCTCGTCTGCCATCTTTCTGATGATAGAGGGGTCAACAAGCTGAGCTGTAACGTTCTGAACGTAAGCATCGTCGATCTCGGGGCCGACTACGGTGATCTTGCCCGAAGCGACTGCCTCGTTATAATCTACAGTCTTAACGCCGTTAAAAATATCGGTAGCCTTGATGTATGCGAAAACCGCATCTGCCTGCTCAAGAGAGAGCTGAGCGCCGTCATCCCAGTACGCCTTGTAGCCGTTATATTCCTTGGGGTTGTGAGATGCGGTGATGTTTACACCTGCCGCACATCCGAGGTGACGGATGGCAAAGGAAAGAACGGGAGTAGGGCGAAGAGAATCAAAGATGTAAGTCTTGATTCCGTTTGCGGCAAATACCGAAGCTGTGATCTCTGCGAAAATTCTTGAGTTGATTCTGCTGTCGTGAGCGATAACAACTCCGCGCTCTTCCTCGTGAACGCTGAGAATGTAGTCTGCAAAGCCCTGAGTTGCGTGTGCAACCGTGTGATTGTTCATTGCATTTGTTCCCGCAACCATAACACCGCGGAGTCCTGCCGTGCCGAACTCAAGGTAGTTTATAAAGCGGAGCTTGATCTCATCGTCTGAATCCTTGATAGAGAGAAGCTCTTCCTTTTCTTCCTTCGTAACCTTGGCTTCACTTAGCCATCTGTTGTACTGATACATATAGTTCATAATAATACCAAGCCTTTCGATTATACGTTTTCTTTTGCAAGCTCAGCCTTTGCCTTTTCAAGGGCAAGAGAGAGCTGATCGGGGCAGGAGGTTGATTTCATGCCGCATTTGATTCCGCGTATTCTTTTTATAGTGTCATCTATATTCTGTCCTTCAACGAGACTTGCTATTCCCTTGGTGTTTCCGTTACATCCTCCGACAAATTCTACCTTTTCAATAATATCACCGTCGATCGTTACGCGTATTTCTCTTGCACAAGTGCCTTTTGTAGCGTAGTTAATTGTTTTTTTCATGTTATTTTTCCTTCCGTTTTAAGAATTATCCTGTCAGTATCCGATTCTTTCGTGCTTTTTATAAAAGCCGTTTACAGAGAAATCGGGATACTCTCTGTTCAGTGTGTCCAAAACCTTGAGAGTTGTTTCAAAGCTTACGGGAAACACAAGTCTGTAGCAGGTTTCATCCGATGCAGGTATCATTTCGCAGGAGAGAGGATATGCTCCTACAAGCGAAAGAGAGCAGAGAAGAGACGTGAGTGAGAAGCCGTCGCCTGCAGAATAGTCTATATCAAGCATATCTGCACCCTCAAGCCTCACCGGCGATTGCGAAAGAAGCGCGAAGGTTACCGTATCGTCACCCGTCTGAACGTCGCAAAGCGCACATATGAAGAGCGAATTGTGTCTTATAAGTCTGTCTATAGTCGTGAGTCTGCCCGTCTGCTTTGAATAGATGGGAAGAATTCCAAAGTCACAGTAATTAGAATAAACCTCGTCACAAACCGAATTGAAGCTGTGCGCATATTCTACGGTGGGGAAGGGGGTCATCTTTGAAAGAATGCTGTAGGCTTCATCTGCACCGTGCGCTCTGAAGTAGGTTATTCTTGTTTGGCTTTTGCCGTAAACAGGGCATATTTCATCGTGTGAGCGATTCTTTGACTGCTCGGAGATCTCCGAGGTGAGAATTGATGAAACAATGATATCTATAAGTCCGAAGATGTCAGAGAGAGTAGCCTCGTTGCATTCGTCGGATGCCTCGACGCTTGAAAGAATTGACTGTGCAAGTCTTTCTCTGGCCTCGGCGTAGACGTAATCATCCTCTCCCGAAAGCATACGTGCGAGCTCGTCTATGTGAGCTGCGTACTGCTCTGAAATATTTCTTAATCTTCTGTTAAGTGAGGCAATGTTTGAAAATAATGCGTCGTACTTACTCATATCGCACCAAGTGATGAGTCAAGAGCCTTGTATGCTCCGCTTAAGAGCTTCTTAAGCTCATCTGCCGTAAGCTGTCTCTGTGCGAGAAGAGATAGTGAGTAGATCTGATCGACAGCATCCTTGAGTGCACCGTTTTCTTTGTCGGAATCGGCAAGAGCACCAAGCTTTCTTATGAGTGAGGATGACGAATTGAGTATGAGAGTTTCGTCAATTGCTGGAGCGGGCGCTTCCGGTGAGTAGATTCGCATAAGATCTGCAAATCTGCGACTTTCTTCGGATATCTTAAGAAGAGCGGGAACACTCTTGTCCGAAAGAGACTCAAAGACAACCGACGTCTTTTCATTTCCCGACACCTTCTTGAAAAGCTCTGCAAGAGCCTCGTTTTCGTACTTTTCGCCATCCTTTTTAAGAGAATCGGTATCAGAGTCAACTCTTGAGAACTTGACCTTCATCTCCGATTCGATAAAGGAAATGAACTGTGTATCAAGCATACCCGAAAGCTCTGCAACCTTTATGCCCGCATCTGTGTACATCGAAACGTACTGCGACTGAAGAACCTTGTCTGAGGTGTAGAATATCTTATCCTTCTTGTCGTCAGATGCCGATTCAATATATTCGTTTACCGTAACGTAGCTTCCGTCTGTAAGCTTTAAGAGAAGAATGTCCTTGACTCTGTCATAGAACTTTTTATCTCTCATAGCGCCGTATTCGGCAAAGAAACGGATATCGTCCCAGTATTTTTCATAATTTTCTCTTTCAAGACTAAAAAGAGAATTGAGCTTGTCTGCAACCTTCTTCGTTATGTGAGCCGAGATCTTTGAAACGTATCCGCTGTTCTGGAGATATGATCTTGATACGTTAAGGGGAAGCTCGGGGCAGTCGAGAACACCTCTTAAAAGAAGGAGATATTCGGGAATTACTTCCTTTAAGTTGTCTGCAACGAATACCTGATTGTAGTAAAGCTTTACCTGACCCTCAAGTGTGTCGTAGTCTGATCTTATGGGAGGGAAGTAGAGAATTCCCTTGAAATTAAGCGGATAGTCCGCATTTATGTGAATGTGGAAAAGAGGAGTGCGCATATCGTCGAAAAGCTTGTTATAGAAAGCCTTGTATTCTTCGTCAGTGCACTCGGATGCATTCTTGGTCCAGAGAGGCTCCTTGTCGTTTATGGGCTTTCTGTCGTCCTTCTTTTCCTCGTTTGCATCTTCAACGAAGATATCCACGGGCATAAAGGAGCAGTACTTGTATATAACCGACTCACAGTTATACTTTGAGAGGTACTCCTCGCCTTCGGAGTTTATGTGAAGGATGACGTCTGTACCGTGAGATACTCTTTCGTCGCTTGTCTCTGCCATGTATTCGCCGCCGTCGGAGCAGGTCCAGTGAACTGCATCTCCGCCTTTGTAGGATCTTGAATGTATTTCAACGCTGTCGGCAACCATAAATGCCGAATAGAATCCAAGACCGAAGTGTCCGATTATCGATGCGCCGTCGCCCGACTCGTACTTTTCGATAAAGTCAAGTGCACCCGAAAGTGCGATGTTGCATATATACTTTGTCAGCTCCTCTTCGTTCATACCGATGCCGTTGTCAGATATGGTGAGCGTCTTTGCATCCTTGTCAAGTGATACGGTTACAGAGTATTCTTCACCCTCTGCACTTTCATACTCGCCAAGCGATTCAAGCCTTTTTAACTTGGATATAGCATCGCAGGCGTTTGAAATAAGCTCGCGGATGAAGATTTCCTTATCCGAATAGAGCCATTTTTTTATGACGGGGAAAATATGCTCGGTATCTACCGAGATACCTCCCTTTCTCTTTTCGTTTTCCATTTGATTCTCCTCTTTGAGTTTTGATCTGCGTTTATTATACTCTTAATATTTTAATATAGTATTAACAATAGAGAGATTAATGTGATGTGACATGATTTTTATTTGAGAGCTGTATTATCTGTGCGCGTGCTTCGATACCTTTTCGGGCTTTACGGCTCTTGCATTTGTAGCTTCGCCCGTAATATCGCCTGCCTTGATGAGCGATATCTTTGTGATCATAGGACCTACAAGCTCGTAAACGAGAACTGCAAAGAGTACTACGTTTCTGATGAGCACGCCGTCGGGAAGGACTGATGCGGTAAGACACATGCCGAGCGCAACTCCAGCCTGAGGAAGAAGCGTGAAGCCGAGGTAATTCTTTATGTTTTTCTCGCACTTCATGGCAGCTGCACTTGAATAAGCACCGAGGATCTTACCGATAGAACGCGATGCGATATAGATAAGACCTACAACGAGAACTACGGGCTTTGTTATTACCGAAAGATCAAGCTCTGCGCCGCTTATAACGAAGAAGAGAACGAGAAGAGGCGCACTCCATCCGTCTGTCTTATCCATTATCTCGGGTGAGAAATCGCAGAAGTTGCAGAATACTGTTCCGAGCATCATGCAGGTGAGAAGAGAAGAGAAGCGGCACTCGATTCCCGATACCTCGAAGGAAATGAGCGAAAGACCTACGGTTGCTATAACGAATGCAACAGAGAGCGCAAGTCTTCTTGAATTCGACTTGAAGTGCTTTTCAATGGCTGTGAGAAGAGTTCCCATTATAAATCCGAGCGCAAGCGAGATAACTATTTCAACAATAGGCTCAACAACTACAGAAAGAACGCTTACCTTACCGCTTCCGAGAGCACGTGCAATTCCGAAGGAAATTGCAAATATTGCAAGACCTACGGCATCGTCAAGAGCAACTATGGGAAGAAGAAGCTCTGTGAGCTTACCCTTTGCCTTGTACTGACGAACTACCATAAGAGTTGCCGCAGGTGCTGTTGCCGATGCTATCGCACCGAGAACGATTGCGGCGGGAAGAGAGATTATTTTCGGGAACAAGAGGTGAAGTCCGATAAGAACTGCATCAACGAGAAGAGTGGTAACTACTGCCTGGAAGATTCCTATAACAGTTGCAATCTTACCCGTTTCGCGAAGATGCGAGAGTCTGAACTCATTACCTATTGAGAAGGCGATAAATCCGAGAGCAACGTCGGTTATTATTTTGTAAGTCTCAACGTCGTGAAGGGAGTGGAAGCCGATTCCGGTAATTCCGAGCTTTCCGATACAGAAGGGACCTATAAGAAGACCCGCAATAAGGAATGCAGATACGTTGGGAAGCTTTAAGAGCTTTGTGATTCTTGAAACGAGAAGACCCGCGAGCATAGCGCACGAAATGGTCAGAAGCTGTGTCATTTTTTTGCCTTTCTTTAACTTGGGTATGTACCTTTGATTCTTTGCCTTTTTTGAGGCAACCGCATTATTATATATTATATAAAAAAACATGTCAAGTGTTAATATATTAAATATTTGTAAAGTTTGTAAAAAATTCCTTGTGTGCAACTTGAACACCCACTTTGTGAAAAGTGCACATAGAAAAAACCGAATAAATATTAGCTATTTAATCAAAAGAGTTGTTGAAATTTTTTAAAAAAGTGGTATAATATAGTTAACTATGTATATTGAGATTAAAAGGAGTTTATAGATGCAGAGACCTGTAGATGCATGGCGCTCTTTTGAGGGCGGTACGTGGGAAAAGGAAATAAACGTAAGAAGCTTTATAAAGCATAATTATACCCCATATGACGGGGACGAATCCTTCCTTGAAGGACCTACCAAAACAACAACCGAGCTTTGGGGAAAGGTGCTTGAGCTTTTTGCTCTTGAAAGAGAGCGCGGCGGTGTTCTCAACATGGACACAAAGATCATAAGCACAATAACCTCGCATGCGCCGGGATATATAGACAGAGATATGGAGAAGATCGTCGGTCTTCAGACAGACGAGCCCTTGAAGCGTGCTCTTATGCCTTACGGCGGAATCAGAATGGCTGAAAAGGCGTGTGCCGATAACGGATATGAGCTTGACAGTGAGGTAAAGGAATTCTTTACTGTTCACAGAAAGACTCACAATGCGGGAGTATTTGATGCATACACACCCGAAATGAGAGCTTGCCGTTCAAGCCACATTATCACAGGACTTCCCGATGCTTACGGAAGAGGAAGAATAATCGGTGACTACAGAAGAGTTGCTCTTTACGGTGTTGACAGACTTATCGAGGATAAGAACGAGCAGAAGGAAACTACACGCTCAACCATGTATGCCGAGATAATCAGAGACAGAGAAGAGATATCAGAGCAGATCCGCGCTCTTGAGGATCTCAAGAAGATGGCAAAGAGCTACGGCTTTGATATTTCAAGACCCGCAAACGATACCAAGGAAGCGGTTCAGTGGATGTACTTCGGCTATCTTGCCGCAGTTAAGGAACAGAACGGCGCCGCAATGTCGCTTGGAAGAACCTCTACCTTCATTGACGTGTACGCAGAGCGCGACCTCAAGGAAGGCAGATATACAGAATCCGAAATTCAGGAGATAATCGACCACTTCATTATGAAGTTAAGACTTGTAAAGTTCGCAAGAACACCCGAGTACAATGCACTCTTCTCGGGCGACCCTCAGTGGGTAACAGAGTCTATCGGAGGCGTTGCAATTGACGGACGTCACCTTGTAACAAAGACCTCGTACAGATATCTTCACACGCTCTCGAACCTCGGACCTGCACCAGAGCCTAACCTTACGGTGCTCTGGTCGACAAGACTTCCCGAGAACTTCAAGCGCTTCTGCGCAAAGACCTCTATTGAAACCTCATCTGTTCAGTATGAAAACGACGATATGATGAGATTCACACACGGCGACGACTATGCGATCGCCTGCTGTGTATCGAGTATGAATATAGGAAGAGAGATGCAGTTATTCGGTGCAAGAGCAAAACTTGCAAAGTGACTTCTCTATGCTATAAACGGAGGCGTGGATGAGATCTCCGGCAAGCAGATAGGACCTAACTACAGACCTATCACAAGCGAATATCTTGATTACGACGATGTAATGGCAAAATATGACGAGATGATGCAGTGGCTTGCAAACGTATACGTAAATATGCTTAACATAATTCACTATATGCACGATAAGTACTGCTACGAAAAGCTTCAGATGGCTCTCCACGATAAGGACGTTACACGTTGGTTCGCAACCGGTATTGCGGGACTTTCGGTAGTTGCAGACTCGCTTTCCGCAATAAAGTATGCAAAGGTAAAGCCTATCAGAAACGAAAACGGAATTGCCGTTGATTATGAGGTTGAGGGCGACTTCCCCAAGTACGGTAACAATGATGACAGAGTTGACGAGATCGCGTACGATATCGTTCACAGATTCATGGGTCATATAAAGAAGAATCACACTTACAGAGAAAGCATCCCCACCACGTCTATTCTCACCATCACATCTAACGTTGTGTACGGAAAGAATACGGGCGCAACACCCGACGGACGTAAGAGAGGCGAGGCGTTTGCACCGGGTGCAAACCCGATGCACAGAAGAGATACACACGGTGCGGTAGCATCGCTCTCGTCTGTAGCAAAGCTTCCCTTCAAGGACGCGCGCGACGGTATTTCAAACACCTTCTCGATCATTCCGGGCGCACTCGGAAAGGAAGACAGTATTTTCCTCGGAGATATCGACGTGGATCTCTGCTGTGAAGGCGGAGCTTGCATATCTCCCACTCTCTTTGAGGGACTTGACGGAGATAATAACTAATTAAAGATAAGGAGAGATAATATGGCAGCAACACAAAGTCAGATAGATAATCTTGTAGCACTTCTTGACGGATACGTACAGAAGGGCGGACACCACCTTAACGTAAACGTGTTTACAAAGGAAACTCTTCTTGATGCTCAGGCACATCCCGAGAAATATCCTCAGCTCACCATAAGAGTAAGCGGATATGCGGTAAACTTCATAAAGCTCACCAAGGAGCAGCAGGACGAGGTAATCTCAAGAACCTTCCACGATAAGATCTGATCATGATCGGAAGGGTACATTCGCTCGAAAGCTTCGGCACGGTTGACGGACCGGGCATAAGGTACGTAGTATTTATGCAGGGCTGTCCAATGCGCTGCGCTTACTGTCACAATCCCGATACGTGGGATATCTCACTTGGGAGCGAGGTCAGTGATGACGGTATAATTGCCGAATACAAAAAGAACGAGATCTTCTATAAAAACGGTGGAATAACCGTCACAGGCGGAGAACCTCTTTTGCAGATCGATTTTCTCATATCGCTTTTCAAAAAGGCGAAGAGTGAGGGGATCCACACCTGTATCGATACCTCGGGAATTGCTTTCAATAGAGAAAACGGCGACTGTGTAAGAAAGACCGAAGAGCTTCTTTCGTACACAGATCTCGTGATACTTGATATAAAGCATCTTGACAGCGAAAAGCATAAAAGCCTCACGGGGTGCGATAATAAAAGCATTCTTGATTTTGCGCGCTTTGTCGATTTGCTCGGTGTGGATATCTGGATTCGCAGAGTAGTCGTTCAGTCGCTCACAGACGATCCGTCGGAGCTTTTTGCGCTCGGCGAGTTTATAGGCGGTCTGAAAAGCCTTAAAGCACTTGATGCTATTCCGTATCATACTCTCGGAGTTCACAAATATAAAGAGCTTGGTCTTGATTATGCGCTTGAGGGTGTGCCAAACACGACGAAAGACAAGGCAAGAGAAGCGAGAGCGCACATACTTGAAGGAATAAAAAAAGCACGAAATAAAAAAATGACAGAGAACTGAAATTCTCTGTCATTTTTATTTTTACATTTTTACAGCTTTGAGAAGCCGTGTGAATTCATAAGAGCATCGATGTGCTCGCCCGCCTTGCAAAGAGGACATTCGTGAGAGGGAAGCGAGAAGTAACCGGGAAGGTCGTTGGGGTCGAATACCGAGTTAACCTCGTATCCCGCGCACTCCTTGGCGGTAGCAAAGATCGATGCAATTCCGACTACCGATCCGCCGTAGTACTTGATAGCCTCGATAGCGGCCTTAGCGGTAAAGCCGGTTGCGATGGAAACGGCAAGAACAAGAACGTGCTTGCCCTTTATCATAGGAACGATATTGTCTCTGAATAAAAGCTGAGAAGAGCCTGTTGTTTCGGGAGTTACAACGTATACTGTCTGATGCGCGTTCACGTTTACAAAGTTTCCTTTGGTGATCTCTCCTGCAAGAAGCGCACCGATAACCTCTGTTCCGTCAAGGCAGAGGATGGTATCGATCATAGTTCCGCCGAAATTATATTTCTGTGCAAGCTCCTCGGCAACAGCCTTAGCCTCTGAATAACGTGATTTCTGAACAGAAACGTCTATATAATAGTTGCTGTGTGCGTGATTGGTAGCGAAATGACCCTTTGCGACTCTTAAATGAAGGTTGTTCCTTTTTGTTTTATACTTAAAAACTTCTGTTGTAGGCATTTTTCGCATCTCCTTGTGTATTTTTATGGTTTGGTGCAGATATTATATAACATTTTTTTGAAAAAATCAATAAAACCACAGAAATTTTCTGTAAAAAGTTTTCAAAAGGGGAATAAATATGCAAGACAGCACATATGTCACTCCGTTTCCTGCGCCGTACCACATCATCCCACCGTACTAGTAGGGGCGGAACGTGTAGCCCGTTTTATAAAATTAACACTCCGAATTAAATCTTGCACGGACTAACGTATATCTCCTCATCCGTCATCCTAATCGGATGCCACCTTCTCCCCAGGAGAAGGCTTTTTGTGTATCATCCTTCGCAAAAAGAAAATGACATCTGTTGATTGGGTTTGAATAAAGGGTAAAGATAATTGCTTCGTGGCGATAGCCTGCATATTTATTCCCCTTTTGAAAACTTTTTACAGAAAATTTCTGTGGTTTTATTGATTTTTTCAAAAAAATGTTATATAA
>JAFQWB010000059.1 GCA_017407725.1 Clostridia bacterium
ACATATGAAAAAATTAGAAATATCTCTTGATAAACCTTCTTTTTCATTATATAATAAAAGGAGAGTATTTTATTCATATCATCTGCGAAAAAAAATATACTTTATAAAAAGCACCGAAAGGCAGAACAAATATATGCTCACCTTTAATGAATTTTCTTCAAAATGGAAAGGCAAAAGAGCGGCAGTAATAGGAATAGGCATTTCAAACCTGCCTCTTATAGATTTTCTTCTCTCGGCAGGAGTTCATGTTAATGCGCGAGACAAAAAGAAAAAAGAAGAGATAAAAGATGCCGAAGCGCTTCTTTCCAAGGGAGTAAACCTTATTCTCGGCGAGAATTATCTTGATGATCTTTGCGAGGATATCATATTCAGAACCCCCGGTATGCGATACGACCACCCTGCGCTTACAAACGCCGTTAAAAACGGGTCTTACCTTACCTCCGAAATGCAGCTCTTTTTCGAAATGTGCCCTGCACGTATTATAGGCATTACGGGAAGCGACGGAAAGACCACAACGACCACTCTGATATCAAAGATACTTGAGGAAGACGGAAAGCGAGTTTTTGTCGGCGGCAATATCGGCACTCCCCTTCTTCCCCGTCTTTCTCTTATGACCGAAAACGATTTTGCGGTAGTTGAGCTTTCATCCTTCCAGCTTCACACGATGACAGTATCGCCCGAAATATCGGTTATTACAAACATATCCGAAAACCATATAGACTACCACAAAACGATGGAGGACTATTTCACGGCAAAGCTTAACATTATAAGCCATCCCGAAAACAAAAGGGCTGTTCTCAATCTTTCATCACCTTACTTTGAAAGAGAAGCCTCCGTATCGTGCGGAGATGCGGTCACCTTCTCATCCAATAAGGATTCGGACGTTAAGCTGAAAGACGGCGCCATCTACGCCTTTGGCGAGCGCTATCTTGAAATCTGTGATATAAAGATACCCGGTGCTCACAATATTGAAAACTATATGAGCGCAATTGCGGCGCTTTACGGCACGGTTAAAAAGGAAAGCGTCATCAAGGTAGCAAAGACCTTTGGCGGAGTTGAGCACAGATGCGAGCTTGTAAGAGAAAAGGACGGTGTTAAGTATTACAACAGTTCTATTGACTCTTCGCCCTCCCGCACTCTTGCAACTCTTGGCATATTCAATCAAAAAATAATTGCGATCAGCGGAGGCTATGACAAGAACCTTGACTACACTCCCCTTGCAGATCCCCTTTGCAAGAAGGTCAAGGCTATCATCCTTACGGGCGCAACCTCGGAAAAGATAGAAAAGGCACTTACCCAAAGCTCTGAATATTCGGTCAAAAACCCCTTTATATACCGAGCGGAGAGTGTCAAAGAGGCTGTTCTGATCGCTGATAAAATATCACAAAGGGGCGACATCGTCGTTCTCACCCCTGCATCCGCATCATTTGATGCATTTAAGAATTTTGAAGAAAGAGGCAACTTTTACAAGGAGTGCGTCAGCGCTCTTTAACGGGAAATAAAAATGGAATTTTCAAACGAAATTATAAATCTTACAAAGGAAGCTGAAAAAGCTCTTGAAGAGCAGTTCAAAAAAATAGACGAGATAGCATTTATCAACACCTCAAAGGTTATGGATGCATTCAGAGAAAACAGAGTTTCCGACTCAATCTTTGCAGGCAGCACCGGATACGGATACGACGACAAAGGAAGAGAAACACTCGACAAGGTGTTTGCCTATATGTTCGATGCTCCCGCCGCTCTTGTAAGACACACCATAGCAAACGGTACTGCGGCTATCTCGGCAGGTCTTTATGCTCTTCTCCGCCCCGGTGACATTATGCTCTCGGTTACGGGAAAGCCCTACGATACCCTTCTTGAAGCTATCGGCATCCTTGGAGAAGAAGGCAACGGATCACTCAAGGACTTCGGCGTTATATACGATGAGATCGAGCTTGACGGCGGAAAAATAAATCTCTCAGAGCTTGAAAAGAAGCTTTCTGACAAGGTGAAGGTAGTCTATATTCAAAGATCGAAGGGCTACAGCACACGTCCTACCCTTTCCTCAGAGGAAATAGGCGAGGTCGTATCCTTTGTCAAGAAGAGAAGCAACGCCTTTGTTGTTGTAGACAACTGCTACGGCGAATTCTGCGAAACAAAAGAGCCCACGGCATACGGGGCTGACCTTGCCATAGGCTCTCTTATAAAGAATCCCGGCGGCGGAATGGCGCTTTCGGGCGGATATTTTGCAGGTAGTGAGCGCGCTATCGAGCTTGTTTCATACAGACTTACAAGCGTAGGCGTCGGCGGTGAGGTAGGCGCTACCCTCGGTCAGAGCAGAGACCTCTTCAAGGGAATCTTCTATGCTCCCCACACGGTTGCTCAAGCTCTTAAGACCGCTCACCTTGCGGCATATATCTTTGAAAAGCTCGGATACGAGGTATCACCCAAATATAACGAAGCAAGACACGATATAATACAGACGGTTCAGTGCGGATCAGGAGAAAGCCTTTGCGCCTTCTGCCGCGGCATTCAGAAGGGCTCGCCCATCGACTCCTTTGTTACTCCCGAGCCTTGGGATATGCCCGGATATGCCGATCAGGTTATAATGGCGGCAGGCGCCTTCGTTCAGGGAGCATCTATCGAGCTTTCTGCCGACGGTCCTATGAGAGAGCCCTACACAGTCTTCTTCCAGGGCGGACTTACCTATGAAAGCGGAAAGTACGGAATCATGTGCGCCGCATCTGAGGTCGGAAGAAAAGTCTAATCGAAATTAAAATAGTCGAGTATTCCCATATACATTCCCATTGCAAACAGCTCGGGTGAATTTTGCATCAGAGCGGCATCACCTTGATTTGTTATAAATCCAAGCTCGATAAGAGTCGCAGGCATATCGGTAGCCCTCAAAACGTAAAGAGTAGGTCTTACGAAAACTCCTCTGTTAGAAAGCCCCGTATATTCATTAATGCCCCTCAGTATATCCTCTGCAAGAGGAAACGCAGGCGACGAGGAGCTGTACACGTATCCCTCGCTTCCGCTTGCACTCGTTATTGTCGATGCGTTTGAATGTATACTTATAAACCAGTCTGCTCCCCACTCGTTTGCCGCCCTTACCCTTGCGGCAAGGCTTTCAGAGTTCGTGCTTCCGAGTGAAGTTTCGGGTGTTTCTCTTGAAACCCTTACTTCAAAGCGGCTATCGGCATTAAGAAGAGCCTCAAGCTCTTTTCCGACGGCATAGTTTATATCCTGCTCACGGATGCCGTTTGCCTCGGCTCCTGCATTTGGGTTTTGCGGATTGTGTCCTTGATCAATAAAAATTTTTATAGCCATAAAAACTCCTTGAAGGTATTTATTACATACTATTCCGAGAGATTTTTTTGGTTACGGAGTATTTAATGGAAATTAAAAATATACGCCGTCTTTTAAGCTTTGCAAGAAGGGCGGTTCAGGATTACGATATGATAGAGAACGGCGACGTCATCGCGGTAGGCGTTTCGGGAGGCAAGGATTCTCTTGCCCTTCTGCTCACCCTTTGGAATCTTTCTCTTTTCTATCCCAAAAAATTTGAGGTTGTTGCACTTACCATCGACATGGGCTTTGAAGGAAGCGATTTTTCTCCCATAGAAAGGCTTTGCGGCGAGCTTGGAATAAGATACAGGGTGGTAAAGAGCAATATCGCCGAGATCATTTTTAACGAGCGCAAGGAAGCCAATCCCTGCGCACTCTGTGCCAAGATGCGCCGCGGAATGATTCACGATGCCGCCAAAGAAATGGGCGCAAACAAGGTTGCACTCGGTCACAACTTCGACGATCTTCTTGAGACCTTTATGATGAACCTTTTCAACGAAGGCAGGATAGGAGCATTCTCACCCGTTACCTACCTTGACCGAAAGGACATCACTGTAATAAGACCTCTTGCCCTTGCATACGAAAAGGATATAATCTATTTCATAAATTCAAACGAGCTTCCGATAATAAAAAGCCTCTGTCCCGAGGACAAATTCACCGACAGAGAGAAGTACAAGCAGATGCTTTACTCCATGGACAGAGAAAGAGTCGGAACTATGCACAGACTTTTCGAGGCAATGAAAAAATCAAACGTTGACGGCTGGGGTACCGATAGCAGACTCTATACCGCCGCACGAATAAGATTTTACTCGGATGATATTCAAAGAACAGCGGATTTTTATAAGGAAAAGCTCGGATTTTCATCAGAGCGCTACCCCTTCGGCGATAAAGAGCATATTCTTCTCACCGCAGGATGCGTTGACATTGAAGTGACCGACCTCAAGGAGGGCTCACAGGAGTGCGCCCGAATTATGACCGCACGGCTTGATGCCATTTATTCATCACTTGAAAAAAAGGGTGCGAATATTATCGACACCCCCCACATAACAGAAGCCGGAAACAGAGAATTCAGCATATACGACTGTGACGGCAGAGTAATAACCTTCTTTGTGAAACGCCAATAAGAAAGGAATTTTATTATGAACGAAACCTTAAGAGTTCTCAAAACAAGAAGAAGCATTAAAAAATTCAAGCCCGATCCTATTCCCTCTGAGATCGTCGAGGAGATACTTGCGGCAGGAATGAACGCCCCCACGGGAAAGAATTTTCAGTCGCCCATAATGATTCTTGTTACAAAGAAAGAGGACGTTGACGCTCTTGAAAGACTCAATGCAAAAGTTCTCGGCAATCCCGATGCTCATCCCTTCTACGGTGCGCCCACGGTAATTGTTGTTCTTGCAGACGAAAAATATTTCACTCACGTTTACGACGGCTCACTCGTTATGGGAAATCTTCTGAACGCCGCGCACTCTCTTGATATCGGCGCCTGCTGGATACACAGAGCAAAAGAAGTATTTGAGAGCGAGGACGGAAAGGCCCTTCTCAGAAAATGGGGCATTCCCGACGGCTATGAAGGAATCGGAAACTGCGTTATAGGATACAGAGACTGCGACTTCCCTCTTCCCAAAGAAAAGAAGACTGATTATATCTACAGAGTGTGAGGTAAAGAAAATGAAAATAAAAAAGATATCAACAGACAAAGCCCCTGCGGCAATCGGTCCCTATTCTCAGGCAATGGTCATCGGAAATATGCTCTACACGTCGGGTCAGATACCGATCGATCCCGCCACCGGCAATTTTGTCGGCACTACTGTTGCAGATCAGGCTGAGCAGGTTATGAAAAATCTCGCGGCTGTCCTCGAAGCGGCAGGAAGCTCATTTGACAAGGTGATCAAGACCACCTGCTTTTTGACCGAAAGCTCCGACTTTGCTCCCTTCAACGAGGTCTATGCAAAATATATGACCTCGCTTCCCGCAAGAAGCTGTGTCTTTGTAAAGGCTCTTCCCAAGGGTGCTCTTTGCGAGGTCGAGCTTATTGCTCTTATCTGACAGATCAAAAAAATATCCCGTATGGAATTTCCATACGGGATTTTGTTATATTGTCTTGTTTTTAATTACTGAGCAGCAGCAACGGAAGTTGTGTGGAGCTGAATTCCGTTGTACCAGTAAAGAAAGCCTTCAACGTTGATCTTGTCGCCAACCTTGAGAGCCTTAACTGCAGCGTAAACGTCAGAAGTTGCGGGGCAAAGATCTGTCTCAACAACGAATGTGTATACGTTTGTTCCGTCTGTTACGTTGAAGTAGATGTCGCTACCGTCTGTGCCCGATCCATCCCAGTTGTAAAGGAATGCATACTCTGTAGCATCATCCTGGATCTTGGAAGCAGCAACTGTGAGGTTCTTGAAGCTTCCGAGCATGTTCTGCTTGTTAACGAGCTCTTCCTTACCAAGAAGCTCTGTTACGTCTGTAACGGGAGCAACGTAGTTACCCTCAATGATCTCGAGCTTTGTAACGTCAGCGATTTCAACCTCGCCGGACCAAGTTGTCTTTGTTCCTGTTACTCTGATCTTAGCGCCCTTTGTAAGCTTTGCGTAATCCTCAGCTGTGCATGCATATCTGTAAATGAAGTAAGCGCCCTGACCGTCCTGAGCGTAGATAGAGGTGTTTCCATACTGCTCGCTGTATACCTGAGTAGCCTGGATGTAAGCCTCGATAACTACCTCTGTATCCATTTCAGCAGCAACGTACTGCTCGTATGTGAGAACGCCGTCAGACTTAGCATTGATATCCTCTGTTGTTGTGGGTGCAGTTGTTGTGGGTGCAGTTGTTGTAGCTGCTGTAGTTGTTTTAGCAGGCTCATCTGCTGTACAAGCAACAACAGTAAGTGCTACTAAAAGAACAAGTGCAACTGTTAATAACTTTTTCATTTTTTTGTTTTCTCCTTAAAGTATTTACTGTCGATTCTTATCGACTAAACTAAATTATACACAAAGTATAACCAAAAGTCAAGATTTTTGCGCCGTTTTGCGTTTTTTCACCGATTTAACTATAAAAACGCCTCCAAGAATGCCCCAAGTTGTAAGAAGAGTAAATAAAAGAAGCTTTGATTCGGTCGGAAGAGGTCCAAGCTCCTCTGTATTCTTATCTATTTCGTCAAGGTGCTTAAGTGCATTCACCTCTTTATAGAGTGTGTCATAGAACTCATCGTCAGCCGCCTTTTTAAGTCTTGCTCTCTTTACAACTCTTTCAATAAGCTCTCCTGCCGCCTCACGAAGTCTTGCAGAGCCATCGAAAACGGGAGTTACGAAGGTGTTTTCGAGATTGTCAAGAAGAAGCTCTGCCGCATCTATCTTAACGCTGTAATAGAGGTCGTTATTCTCTCCCTTGTGCGAGAGATATTCCTTATATTCATCCGAATCAAGCGCCTTCTGAGTTACGGGCAGATAGCCCTCGGTAGAAGAATATGCTATCTGAACGTCATTTGTGAGAAGATACTGCATAAAGAGCCAAGACGCAAGAACCTCGCCCTTATCCTCTTTATTGAAAATACACATCGAAGGTCCCTGAGATATCATTTTCGGAGAATCTGTATTATACTGCGGTATCTCCATTACAACCGTTTCAAAATCAACGAGCTGATCCTCGGGGATGTCTATAAGGGGCGCATCAGATCCTACCCAGGTTGCGCCTGCTGTAGAGTCTACTGCAAAAATACACTGTCCTGCATTAAAGAAGTTTGCGGGATAGCTTGAAATGCTGAAGGTCGAGAAGGCTCTTGAATAACCGTGAGTATATATCTTTTCAAGTATCTCTCTTGTTTCTTCGCTAAAGAGAAGAACCTCACCCTCTTCTGTTGAATAGCCTGCATCGAGCTGCTCAAGCATCTGTATCATCATATTATCGGTCGACTTATAGATGAAGGGGATCAGCACCTTCTGTCCGTTTACACTGAAGGTTCCGTCCTCGCTTTTCTTCATTGCCGCCTCTGATACCTCCCAGATAAAATCCCAGGTGAGCTTTTCGGGAAGTGTGAAGCCGAGCTTTTCAACGTAATCCTTATTAACGTAGCACGCCTCGGTCGATCTCATGAAGGGCATTGCGTAAATATGAGAGTTAAAGGAGCATTCCTCAAGGAATTTCTTAACCATCTCGTCACGTGTGGGAGAGTCGAATTTAACCTCGCTTCCGCCAAGACCGTATTTTTCATCATCGATCATAAAGTCAAGCGGAACAACTATATCGCTTCCCGAAAGATAGGTGGCAATATGGTCCGGATAGCTGATGCACACGTTAGGTGTGGTATCTGTTGCGATATTGGTAATAACGTCGTAGTAAATGTTGTTGTAGTTTGTATAGAGCTTCAGGTTGACCTTTATATTAGGATAAAGCGCCTCAAAATCGGCTATCGCCTTTTTATATATGTTTACCTGCGTAATATTGGTATCGTTCTTTGCCCAGAAGGTGATTTCGTAATTCTTTGTTTCATCAAATTTCTCGGGCATCTCAAAGCCGCTTCTTTTTACGGCTCCGTGACAGGATGCAAGGCACAAAAACGAGGATACCAGAAGTATTGCCGACAGTATAAACGAAGTAAGCCTCTTTATCATCCCTTAGTACCTCCTCTCGCAACACCCTCCATTATCTTGTTTCTGAAAACAAGGAAGAGGATTATGAGCGGAAGCGACACCGCAACTACCGCCGCCATCATTGCAGGCACGTTTTCTCTTCCGAATCCGTTTTCACGTATCGCCTGTATTCCGTTTGACACGAGATAGTAATCCTCGTTATCCGTAATAAGTCTTGGCCACACGTAAGAATTCCAGCATTCGATAACCTTAAGTATCACAACCGTGACAACGGTAGGCTTACATATCGGAAGCATGACCTTGAAAAGGTATTTGAGATCGCTTGTTCCGTCAACCTTTGCGGCATAGTAAAGCTCATCTGGTACCTGTGCGAAGTTTTCCTTGAGAAGATATACGAAGAATACCGACATTACCGAAGGAAGAATAAGTCCCGTAAAGCTGTTTCTGAGCCCTGCGTTGGTAATTGTTATAAAGTTGGTGATGATGACAAGCTCGTTAGGTATCATCATAAGGGAGAGAAAAAGTGTGAATACAAGATCTCTTCCCTTGAACTTGAGTCTTGAGAAGGCATAAGCCGCAAGAGTTACCACAACAAGCATTATGGCTGTGGTAAGAAGGGTGAATATTATCGTATTGAGAAAATATCTTGCAAGCGGAACTGCCGTGAAGGCAAGCTTATAGTTTTCAAGAGTCGGAGAGAGTGTTATAAACTGCGGTGTCTGCTCTGCCGAATATGCTCCGTATCCCTTAATCGAGGTAAGTATCATCCAGTAGAAGGGAAAAAGCACGACAAGTGCCCACACGAAAAGAAGGGTGTATATAACACTTTTTCTTATTATCTCAGGGGCTTTACTCTGCCCTCTTTTTTTGTTTTTATCAGTCTTTTTCATTTTACAACCTCAGATCAGTAGTGAACGTGCTTTTTGCTTACAGCAAGGTTTATTACGGTTATGGTAAGAACGATTGCGAAAAGTATTATCGCCGCCGCAGATGCGTATGACGGATATCCTCCGTCGCTGTAAAGCATATCGTAAACGTATCCGACGATGGTATTCATTCCCGCTGCATTGAGGTCTGTGCCGAAAAGAGCTACCGCATCGCTGTACGCCTTGAATGCCCCTATAAATCCGGTTATTACAAGGTAAGATATCATAGGAGATATCATTGGAAGAGTTATTCTTGTAAAGGTGCGGAGCTTTGACGTTCCGTCAATTCTCGCCGCGCTGTAATGCTGCTCGTTGACAGATGCGAGCGCGCTTGTAAGTATGAGTATCTTAAAGGGCATTACTATCCATATAGTATAAAGGCAGAGCACCGCCATCTTTGCCCAGTAGGGTCCTGTTATAAAATCAACAGAGGGTGATCCGAAAAGCTTAAGGAACATATTTACAAGTCCGTCGGTATATTCGGTCTTTCTGAAAAGAATCATGAACACAAGTCCTACCGCAAGTGTATTTGTAACGTACGGAAGGAAATATACCGTCTGAAAGAGCTTCTTTACCCACTTTATCGACGAGAGTCCGAGCGAAATGAGAAGCGCAAGTCCTGTTGATACGGGAACGGTTATTGCAACGAGTATGACCGTGTTCTTAAGCGCCTTCATAAAGTAAGGATCTCTTAAAACGTATCTGAAATTATAAAGTCCGATTCCCATAGATTCCTGGGTAACTGAGTTGTAGCCCTCTTCGAAGGAATATATGAGCACGTCTATAAGCGGATAGACCATAAAGATTCCGAGAAAGATCATCGCGGGAATCAGATATATCCAGCCTTTACGGTTATTGTTTTCCATAAATCCACACTTTCCTTTATAAACTTGAATACATTATATCACAAATTTTAAAATATTCCACTATTATTGAAATTTTCGCAAAAAAAATTTTTATTTTTTTAGCCTATTGACATTGTTTTTCATTGTGATATAATGGTCTTGACCACTTTGATCATATTTTTGAAACGGAGAGTACGTATGAGAAATTATTCATTCGACGGTGTAACCAAATATTATAACGACGTGTTAGGCTACAGTGCAGATCTTCCCTTCTCGTATACATACGATGGTGAGAAGCACTGCGGTCTTCCTGCAAGGGAATTACTTGTAAAATCAGAGGATCTGTCCTCTGAAAAGTCGCTTTCAAAAAAGCTCACCTATCAGATCGACAAGGATATCTATGCCGAGTATCTTATTACTCACTATCCCTCTCACGGTGCGATCGAGTGGACTGTAAGCTTTGAGAATTTATCCGACGGTGATTCGGGTGTTTTTGAGGCTCTTGAATCAAATCTTACGCTTAACGGAGATTATCCCTGCCTTAAAGGAATTCTCGGAGATCACGTAAACAGCTATTCTCCTTATTCTTACGATCTTACAAACAGCCGCGTTACGCTCTCGTCTGACAGCGGAAGAGCAACTCATATAAACTTTCCCTATTTCAATCTTGAATACGGAAAGGGCGGTCTGCTTGTAGCTATCGGCTGGGCAGGTACGTGGTCTTTGGATGCAGAATCGGAAAACGGCGTTACCTCGCTCAGAATGAGTGCCGTAAACAACTTAAAAACATATATCAAGAAGGGCGAGAAAATACGATCCGCTCTCTTTACCGTTATTCCCTACACCGTAAGAAGCGAGCACTATGCAACCAACCTCTGGAGAGATTTCTACGTAAAGCACAATCTTCCCAAATCGTCCTCGAAGGGCGACGATCTTCTTCCTTTCTCATCCTGCTGTCTTGCAGGTGACACCGGCTACACCAATTCTGACGGAAGCATTTCCGAAAGAAGCACCACCTGGCGTCCCTCACTTGAAAAGATGATAGCAGAGGATGCCAAGGTCGATTTCAGATGGTTCGACGCAGGCTGGTACGTTGCACCCGACTTAAGATCTGCCGAGCCCTTTGTACCCGGCAGAGACTGGTGGGACACAGTCGGCACCTGGGAGCTTGACCCCGTAAAGTGGCCCGACAAGACCTTCCTTGAATCCACCGATTTTGCAAGAGAAAACGGAATGAGAACTCTTATGTGGTTTGAGCCCGAAAGAGTTACAGACCCCGATAATCTTGCAAAGAACTTCGGATACAAAAAAGAATGGGCAATAAAGCGTGAGGGAATCCACGCAATCTCCAACAACATCGGCGATCCCGAATGTCTTAAATGGACAACAGAGCGCGTTTGCAAGGTACTCAGAGAAAACAAGGTTGAAATGTACCGTGAGGACAATAACTGCGATGCGGCAGGTCTTTGGAAGCATCTTGACTCAATTGAGGGTGAAAACAGATGCGGAATTACCGAGTCAAAATTCATAATCGGTCACTATAAGATGTGGGATGATATAATCGCCTGCACACTTTCCTTCGGCGGATGCGGATTCGTTGATTCGTGTGCATCGGGCGGAGGACGTAACGATCTTGAATCAATGCGACGCGGAATTCCCCTTCTCCGAAGCGATGCAGACAGAACGAGCACCGCTTTAAGACTTTCAATGACAACCGCCTTCAACAAATGGATACCCTTCTGCGGAGCAAACACAAAGGAAAAGGCAGAGGAGCTTTCTCCCAAGGGCAAATCCGACCCTTACGTTTGGAGAGCCTCATATCTTGCGGTGCTCAACGTAGATTCTCAGTTCGTTCAGGACCCTAGTCAAGACTTCGACATTTTAAGATTCGGTCTCAAAGAGTGGAAAAAGGTAAATCCCTATCTTCTCAAGGAATTTTACACCCTTACCCCCTGGCACAGCAGATTTGATAATACCGACTTTACCGCGTTTTCATACTATGATCCCGATACGGAAAAGGGCGTGATCCTTGCTTTCAGACAGGAGCATTGTGAGCTCGATACTCTTAAAATCAAGCTTCCCTATGCATCGAATAATAATAAATTCATCCTTACTGACGAGGATACCAAGGAAAGATCCGAGCTTTTCGGTGCAAATCTCACTCTTCATTTTGACTCTCCCAGATCTGCAAAGCTTATATTCATTGAAAAAGTATAAACAAAAAAAATCCGATACGGGTCTTCCGTATCGGATTTTTTATTATTTAATTGTTACAGATTCAAAGCACTCCATGAGCTTATCATAGAAGGAAGACTTATTTTCGTTCATTGTTTCAAAGTTTACTATGTAGAAGGACGTATCGCACTTGTAAACGGCAACAAGATTGTAATACTGATCTCCGGTCTCTTCATCGGTGAAAACGTAATCGTAATAAAGGAAGCCGTCGCCTTCCTCTATTTCGGGCCACTTTTCAACAGGTGAAAAGCTCGAAACGTATTCGGTATAGTCCATAAGCGACATCGCCTTGAATTCCTCGTCACCGTTATACTTTACATTGTCGATAAAGCAGTAAGTGTAGTCGGTTTTAAGAAATACGGTATCCTCATATCCCTCTATATCCTTGTATTCGTCAGATTCGCGGAAATCCTCTGTAAGAGTTATGGTAAGTCTGTCAACCGTAAAATCCTTGGGCTGTGTAATATCGCCGAAAACATCGATTAGCGTGGGAATTACCGAGGTTGCAAATACGATGACCAAGCCTACGATAATAGCGGCAACAAGAACGATAATTCCCTTCTTTGTTCCCTTATTTCTGTTTGCTATTGCAAGCTCGGAATTGTTGTTATTGAATTTGAAGGGATTTCCTCTGACAGGATCATAGTCGGCTTTACCCGAAAGATATACGTCCTCCTCACCTTCGTCGAGAGGATATATATCACTACAGTAATCCTTGCTCATTTTACCTGCTATAACTGCAATCTTGCAGGCAGAGTTTTCAATCTCAAAGCTCTGTTCCTCACCGTTTTTGAGTGTACCTATCTGACGGTACATGGAACTTCCGATAGTTATGGTTCCGTTTTCGTTATCCTCTGCAAGAACCTTGTATTTACCAAGGCATCCGACAAAGGATTTTTCCCTTTTGATAGTAAGCTTTCTCATAAATTTCTCCTTTGTTTTTATAAAGTTTCTTCTTTTGACAGCTTATATTTATATAAAAGCGCCGCAAATGCAAGCGCAGCTATACCCGACACTACCTTGCCAAGCATCATAGGGAATATGTAGTCTGCATTATATGCCATTGTAAATGCAAGATGATCCGCAAGAACGAATGATGCCGATACCGCAAACGCGGAATTGAGTATAATTCCCTTTGGATCCATTTCCTTCATCATATCGAAGGTTGTGACGCTTGTTGCAAGGGTTGAAATAAATCCAATCGCTGATTTTTCGCTAAGACCTGTTTTTTTCGAGAGAGCCTTTATAGGCTTTGAAAGAATACGGGAAAGAGTGTAGATAAGAGGAAATGCTCCCGACATAACTACGCTTGCGTTAAAGCATATCAGTGCGCCATCTTCTATACTTGCAAGTCCTTTGACTATCTCCCTTCCCGTAAGGAAGTTGAGAATACCGAGTGCAAGACCCACAGTAATAAGTATTTTTATCGCAACGGCGATCACCTTGAAGATCGCCACAGTAGTCCTTCTGAAGAATATTATTCCCACCGCTATAACAAGTGAAAAAATTATAAGTGGCAAAAGAGTGAGCAAAAGATCATCTATCTTAATTTTAAGAACAAGTCCCGACACAAGACAGCCAATCGGTATCGTAAGTATTCCGCAAAGAAGTCCTATCAGCATCATCGAGTGATTCTTTTTTTCGACTGCATTTATTGAATAAGGAAGAATGAATGAAACGGTGCAGCCCATCATAGATGAGACAATAAGTGCTGAAAAAAGACCGATGGATGCGTTTTTTGATACAGCCTGCGCAAGACTCGCTCCTCCCATATCGTTTGCAAAGAGAGATGCGGGAATAATCGAGGGATCAATTCCGAGTGATGAATAGAAAAACTCGAAGAAGGGTTCAAGAAGATCTGCTATAAGAGGAGAGATCACTATCATTCCTATCATTGAAAGAGCGAGATTTCCTATGATCGCAAAGCCCTTTTCGAATTCTCTGCCAAGCCCGAATTTGTTTCCGATTATTCTGTCAAGTGCTCCGAGAAGCGAAAACAGGAGCATGACTGCTGTAATTACATTAATGATATCACGTCCTAAAAAATCATATGCATATCCGTAAAAAAATTATACCACGGATAAATGCAAATGTAAAGAATTAATCTAAAATTTATTAATAAAATATTTTCACATGAATATTTTATCTCTTGCGTAAATATAATAAATCAAGGAAGCAAAAAAACAGAAGCAGCAAAGACAAATAAATTACAAAGTTTTTTAACAAAAGGGGTTGACAAAACATCGATTTGATGATATAATAACTCACACAGGAAAGCCGCGCCGGTGTGGCGGAATAGGCAGACGCACGGGACTTAAAATCCCGCGGGAGATAATCCTGTACCGGTTCGACCCCGGTCACCGGCACCATCTCCTTGCAACAATTCTATATCGCGGAGTAGAGCAGCCTGGT
>JAFQWB010000060.1 GCA_017407725.1 Clostridia bacterium
CTCGGTATCAGGTAATAATGAGGGCGCGATCATAAAATATTCGGTTTCGGCAAATGCTTTGCCATATGTCGGATATAGCGACGGAGAGACCGGTGCCGCAATATATAACTGCTATAATATAAAAACAGAAGATACCGATGTCAAGGAAATAATAAAGCTTTCGCATATATCGGATAGCTTTGTGTACGATAGCGAATCGGATAGCCTTTTCCTTGTCTGGCAAAAGGATGCGTCCAAGTATTCGGATAGCATTACGATCGACTCATATATAAAGGATTCCGATGCAGAAGAAAACGAAAAGACCGACCCATTGAAGATAATCGGGGAAATAAAGGACGGAGAAAATCTTTTCGCTGCAGATAAGCTTTTTGAGGATGAGTGTGAAAAATATACGGCTCATAAGATCTTTGATAAAGACGGAGAATATAAAGAGTGTAACTGCTCCTTCTTTGATAGCGATCATTTCTTTACAAAAGAAGAGTGGCAGAGAATAGTACTTGTCATCGGAGAGAATATCGATAAGGTTCTGAAATACACGAATTACGGACAAAAGAAGGATATAGGATGTCTTACGGTCGACTATGCCCTTTATAAAACAGAGACAAATGCATATTGTACAAGAACTGTCGATGAAAGGGCAACGTGTCAAAGGATAGCATTTAACCCGTCTCTTTTTGAAAAAACCGAATCCGAGGTAGAGAGAATAATCACACACGAGCTTTCGCATGCAATGAGTATGGATGTGGGAATTTCAAATTATCTCACCGAGGGATATGCTGATTTTATCACATATCTTGTTGTCGGAGATGCGAGAATTGATGCATATTTGCCACAAAAGGAGGATAAAAGGATTGGATATACATCCTGCGCGGCATTTTATTACTACCTTTATAATACGTTTGGGGAAAGAGGAGCCATTCTTGTAAGAGAGGCGCTTGTGAGAGGAAGCGGAGAGTGTCTGCTTTCCTTTTCGGATTGTTTTGGTAAAAGCTACTCTGAGCTGTGGGATTTTTGGTGCGATAGGGTAAACACTGATAAATAAATAAAAAAAATTCAAAAAAACCATTGAAATAAACAAAAAAATATGTTATATTAATAGTAGAGTTTAGGCTCAATTATTAATGACAGATGCGCACTAGTGCGCAGAAAGGCAAGGCTTATTATGGCAGGAAATGAAAACAGCATTCTCGACGCTTTTAAGAATAACCAGACAAAAGAGGTTATTGATGCAAGCAGAAAGCTTAAGGTTGGTATTATAGGTTGCGGATGGATAGCAGACGCTCATATGGTTGAATATCTCCGTATGCCCGACGTTGAAATAGTTGCAGGAGCAGATCTTGTTCCCGGAAAAGCAGAGGCTTTCTTTAAGAAGCACGGTGTTGAAGGAGTGCGTTGCTACGGCAGCCACGCGGAGCTTCTTGATAACGAGGAGCTTGATGCTGTAAGTATTTGTACATATAACAGAACACACGCAGAGTGTGCAATTTATGCTCTTAACAAGGGAGTTAACGTACTTCTTGAAAAGCCTATGTGTGTAACCACAGAGGAGGCAATTGAGATCTGCAAGGCAGAAAAGGCAAGCGGAAAGATCCTTTCTATCGGATTCCAGCCCAGACTTGACCCCAATATGCAGATGATCAAGAAGATCGTTGAAAGCGGAGAGCTAGGAAAGATATACTACATTCAGACAGGTGGCGGACGCCGTCGCGGAATCCCCACACCCTTCGGTACAACCTTTATTGAGGATAAGACCGCAGGAATCGGAGCAATGGGTGATATCGGATGCTACTCGCTCGATATGGTACTTAATGCTATCGGATATCCTAAGCCGCTTACAGTAACAGGTCACACTTCAGCATATTTCGGAAAGAACCCCGAATACTGGACAGCAGAGGGCAAGCCCGCAAATTATGCGGATATATTCGGCGTTGACGATTTCGCATCGGGATATATCCGTCTTGAGGGAGATATCATTCTCGACTTCAGAATTTCCTGGGCAATGCACCTTGACACACCCGGAGATACGGTAATCCTCGGAACAAAGGGTGCGCTCCGCATTCCTTCCACAGAGTGCTGGAACGGCTCTGTAGGCGGACCTATGAAGATCTATCACGAGGTTGCAGGTGTACAGGTATGCACAGAGATCCCGATTCTCAAAGCTGATTCAAGAGGTATATTCTTCTTGAAGCTCAGATCCTTCCTTGATGCTGTTAAGAACGGCGGCACAGCACCCGTTCCTTCAAGCCAGATCATTATCAATCAGGCTATTATTGACGGTATCGTTAAGTCAAGCAAGCTTGGCAAGGAAATCGAGATCGATATTCCCGAGATCTGATTTACCCGAACTAACTAAATAAAAAACGGGGAGAAATCCCCGTTTTTTTGGAAAATACAAGATAGTGCACCGAAAAAAATCGATGCAGAAAGGCAAGGCTGTTATGGCAGGAAACGAAAACAGCATTCTTGATGCTTTCAAGAACAACCAGACAAAAGAGGTTATCGACGAAAATAAAAAGCTCAGAGTAGGTATTGTAGGCTGCGGCGGAATTGCTGGTGCGCATATCCGCGAATATCTCCGTATGCCCGACGTTGAGATTGTTGCGGGAGCAGATCTTGTTCCGGGCAAGGCTCAGGCATTTATGGAAAAAAACGGTGTAACAGATGCAAGATGCTATGAAAGTCATACCGAAATGCTTGATAACGAAGAGCTTGATGCAGTAAGCGTGTGCACTTATAACAGAACGCACGCGGAGTGTGTAATATATGCGCTTAAAAAGGGTATAAACGTTCTTCTCGAAAAGCCGATGTGCGTTACAATGGACGAGGCTGAGGCTATCTGCAAGGCAGAGAAGGAGAGCGGAAAGATTCTTTCTATCGGATTCCAGCCGAGATTTGATCCCAATATGCAGATGATCAAGAAGATCGTTGAAAGCGGTGAGCTCGGAAAGATATACTACATACAGACGGGCGGAGGACGCCGCCACGGAATTCCCGCAGGTGGCGGAAAAACATCGTTTATTGAGGATAGAACGGCAGGAATTGGAGCAATGGGTGATATCGGATGCTACTCGCTCGATATGGTGCTCAATGCGATCGGATATCCTAAGCCGCTTACCGTTACGGGTCACACCTCAGCATATTTCGGCAAGAACCCGACATACTGGACTGCAGACGGAAAGCCTGCAGAGTTTGCAGAGCTTTTCGGTGTTGACGATTTCGCATCGGGATATATCCGTCTTGAGGGTGACATCATCCTCGACTTCAGAATTTCGTGGGCAATGCACCTTGACACACCCGGAGATA
>JAFQWB010000061.1 GCA_017407725.1 Clostridia bacterium
CCTCATCAAATTCTTATTTATCATTCTGTTTTATCGCCAGTTTCGCCTTTAGTATTAAAGCGTTGCAAGCAACGCGGGCATAATAGGGCAAAGCCCATACCCCTAAGGTTGCGCGCACCCAAAGGCTCCCTCCGGGAGGGAGCTGGCATCCGAGAGGATGACTGAGGGAGAGTGCGTTACAATAAAGTTAATTTAACCCCAAAGCCACGCAGGCTCCTTCCGTCACGGCTACGCCGTGCCACCTTCCTCCCGGAGGAAGGCTTTTTTGCTAACCCCATTATACAACAAATCGGCAGAGAAAACAAGTTCTCTGCCGAAATTTTGTGCTTGCCAATCCTCCGTTAAGAACAACAGAGAAAAGCGTGAAGTCTTTTTTAGAATATTCCGATAAGTCTTAAAATATAGGTTGAAATAAAGAGTGTGAAGGCAGAAGCGATGGTTGTCCATACGACAAGCTGACCTGCAAGTGAATAATCACTGCCCATTTCCTGCGCCATCGGAACGCTCGATACAGCAATAGGTGTTGAGAAAACGGCGATAAACGCGGCAAAATGTGCCGATGAAAAGCACCCGAGAAGATAGGCAATTCCAAGACCGAGCACGGGAACTGCAACCGATCTTAAGCAGATGACGAATACGATCTGTCTTTTAAGCTCTTTTATCTGCGAAAACTCGAACTGCGCGCCGAGTGCCACAAGCGCAAGAGGTGTGGCAACTGATGCTAACTTTTCAAGTGCATCATATAGAAACTTGATGCTACTGAGTCTGAAGGAAACAGAATACTTTACAAAAACAAGCCGTATAAGAAGGAAGAGAGCGCCGAGCGCTATCGACTGAATAAGCGGATTTTTCAGAGTTTTTAGAAGTACGCTTTTAACTATGTTCTTGTTTTTCTCTTTTGAAAAGATGGAAAGAGTTATTACTGCAAGAAAGTTGTAGACGGGAACGATGAAAGCTGAAAGCACCGAGGCAAGAATTCCGCCCTCTTCTCCGAAGAGAGAAATTGCAAGTGGAATTCCCACAATGGCGTAGTTTGATCTGAATGTTCCTTGAAGCATCGGACCGCGCTTGGCGGGATCCTTTGATCCGATGCACACCAAAGGAAATGCAAGAGCCAGGATTCCGAGGGTTGCAAGAATGGCGTATAGCGCATAACCGAGCTTTATGTCCGAGATGCTTTCGATCTTGTACACGTTCATAAAAAGCATGATTGGCAAAAAGAACCTGAATACAAGTCGGTTGAGGTTTACCGCAAGCTCCTTACTTACTATTCCGATCCTTTTGAGAAGATATCCCGAAAGAACAAGAATTATGATAGGAAAAACGGCGTTAATACTGAAAATAAGATCGGACGTAGCTCTCACTCCCTTAAAGCGTTTTTCGTATTATATCATATAAAAGAAAAAAAGACAATAAGATTTTGAAATATTCAAAAAAGGTCTTGAAAAAAATCTTATATGTGATAAAATAGGGTAATAAAATTCTAAAGTAGCAAAATGTAAACTTTGGTTGACAACTAAAGTTTACATTCGGGAGAAAATATGTACAAATTAGGACTTGTTTCGGTTTCGTTCAGAGATCACACGCCGGAAGAGATCGTATCTTGTATGAAGAGATGCGGACTTGAATATATTGAATGGGGAAGCGACGTTCATGCACCGCGCACTGATACCGAAAGACTTGAATACTTAAAAAGGCTGTGTAATGAAAGCGGGATAGGAATATCTTCTTACGGAAGCTATTTCAGACTCGGGGTTGATAGTGTAGAGGAGATTGACAGCTACCTGAATGCCGCGAAAATACTCGGAACCGATATTATGAGGATCTGGGCGGGAAATAAAAGCTTTTCACAGTATAGTGATAAGGAGCTTGAAAGCATTCTTGAGGATGCAAGGTACGTTTCGGAAAAAGCAAAGGAAAGTGAAGTTACAATTTGCTTTGAAAGACATACGGGAACTATCACCGATTCGCCCGAGGGTGCACTCTTTTTGATGGAGAAGATAAAGAGTGAAAATCTTCGTTTGTATTATCAGCCTTGCCAGTATAACGGCAAGGAGTTCAGCACAGATCTTGCAAGAAAAATATCAAAGTATACTAAAGTTGCGCACGTCTTTAACTGGAAGGGCAACGAAAAATATCCTCTTGAGGATGCTGTTTGGGATTGGAAAGACTATCTTGCCGAGCTCCCGGATGATATCTATCTGCTGCTTGAGTTTATGCCCGACGGAAAAATAGAGAGCCTTGAAAAAGAGGCAACTGCACTTTACAGAATATGCAAAGGAGAATAACAATGAAGGCTTTATTCATATGCGAAAGAAAAGACGTTTTCGAAAACGTATACGGTAACGCGACAAAGGAGAAAATAAAAGAGCTTGCAGACACCGATATGAAGGTCTATACAAAGGCTGAGATAATGAGTGACAGATCGCTTTCAAGCGATACCGAATATCTCTTTTCAACCTGGAATATGCCTGTTTTCACCAAAGAGGAGATAAAAGAGTGTTTTCCCTCGCTCAGAGCGGTATTTTATGCTGCAGGAACGGTGCAGTTTTTTGCAAGACCCTTCCTTGAATGCAAAGTAGAGGTGTTCAGCGCTTGGGCTGCAAACGCCGTTCCGGTAGCCGAATACACCGTATCGCAGATAATCCTTGCCAATAAGGGCTTTTTTGCATCGTCAAGATATATGTCAAGAGGAGAAGTTGCAAAGGCGAGAGAGTGCGCCGCCGCATACAGAGGTAATTTCGGGGCAAAGGTCGGTATAATCGGCGCGGGAATGATCGGAAAGCTTGTTATAAATATGTTAAAAGGATATAAGCTCGACGTTCTCGTGTTCGACCCCTTCCTTCCCGACGAAAAGGCAGAGGAGCTTGGTGTTCAGAAGTGTTCACTCGAAAAGGTTTTCGCAGAATGTGCCGTTGTTTCCAACCATCTTGCCAATAACGAACAGACAAAGGGGATGCTTTGCGCAAGACTTTTTGATACGATGCGTCCTTTTTCTACCTTTATTAATACGGGAAGAGGCGCGCAGGTTGTCGAGGACGACCTTGTAAAGCTTCTCGGAGAGAGAGAGGATATTACTGCGATCCTCGACGTGACCTATCCCGAGCCTCCCGTAGCGGGGCACTCCTTCTACAAGCTTGAAAACTGTATTCTTACCCCTCATATTGCAGGAAGCAG
>JAFQWB010000062.1 GCA_017407725.1 Clostridia bacterium
AGCTGCTATTCCTAACTATAGCCACGGTGACGAAGTTACTGTTAAGGCAGTATTTTCTGCTGACGGTAAGATTGACTGCTAAGCTAACGGCGAGCTTCTCTTCACTGTTGAAGTAGGCGCAGATGCTCTCTACGGAACAGGATACGGTGTAAGATCTAAGATCGTTGGCGCTACATTTACAAACGTAGTTGCTAAGTCCAGCTTAGTAACATTCACAGGAGATTGGGCAGTTAAGGGCGACACATATACAAACGCTTCCACATTGGCTCTTCTCGAGCTTGGTCAGAACGACACTAAGGACGGCGAATATTCCGCAACAATTAAGGGTCTTGCTGATAGCGCACAGCTCGACGCAGCTCTCATTTTCTGTGCAAAAGACAATGTTGAAGGTCTTGGATATTGGGAAAATGATGCTTCCTACTATGCACTCTTTGTAAACGATGGTAAGAACCTCGGACTTGCAAGAATGGATAACGGTTGGAAGGGTTGGCTCAAGGAAGCTGCTATTCCTAACTATAGCCACGGTGACGAAGTTACTGTTAAGGCAGTAGTTTCTGCTGACGGTAAGATTGACTGCTACGCTAACGGCGAGCTTCTCTTCACTGTTGAAGTAGGCGCAGATGCTCTCTACGGAACAGGATACGGTGTAAGAGCTAAGGTTGCAGGCGTTACATTTACAAATGTTGTTGCTAAGTCTAACAACATTGAATATAAGGGCACATGGAACAAGAACGGTGACAAGTATGTATCTCTCAGCGAATCCGCTCTTATCGAGATTGGTAAGGCAGAAACTGCAGTTGGTACTTACAAGGCTAACATCACAGGTGATCCTAACAACACAAGCCTTGATGCTGCAATTATATTTGCTGCAAAAGACAACGTTGAAGGTCTTGGATATTGGGAAAATGATGCTTCCTACTATGCAGTTATGATACTTAACAGCGGTGCACTCGGAATTGCCAGACTCAACAACGGTTGGGGCGGCTGGGTTGATAATAAGCTTCCTGCTATTCCCAACTACAAGCACGGCGATACAGTTGAAGTTAAGGCAGAGGTATTCCCTGACGGTACTGTTAAGTGCTACGCAAACGGAGAGCTTCTTATAACTGTTAACGTAGGTGCTGAGAATCTTTACGGCACAGGCTACGGATATAGATCAAGAATTGCCGGCGCTACATTCGATAGCTTCGAATACTCTCCCCTTTACACAACAATTCAGGGTGAATTCGCATTCAACGATGACAATACAGTAACACGTAACGCTAACAACTCTCTCGTTATTAAGGGTGAGCAGGCTCCCACAGCAGCTGGTAAGTATACACTTACATATAACAACATTGCTGATGGCGATCACGGTATGGTTATTGCATACTCCAAGACAGGCGATGCTACATGGGAAGGCGAAGGCATTTCCTACTACTTTATTTTCGTTTCTCCCGACGGTGTCTTCATTGGTAAGACAGATAACGGTGTATGGTCAACAATTGAGAACTCAGGTGCAAGATGTGGTACGGTATATCGTCCCAACTATGCAGAGGCTGGCGAGCACACTGTAACTGTTGATTACAACGGCGCAGGAGTATTCGTTGTATATCTTGACGGTATTTATGCTTATACAAAGTATGATACAGCACCCCTCACAGGCACAGGCTACGGCTACAGAGCAGGTAAGCCTGATGTAACATTTACATCTATCGAGTATGCGGCAAGCGAGAACACTTCTACATACGAGTTTAACAATAAGATGCTCGTTGAGACAACTGCAACCGGAGATAAGCTCTACCATCCTACAGGCTGGTGGAACTCCACAGTTAACCAGGGTGACGTAACAGGTTACCAGGCTCCCCAGGGAACATATGAAGTAACAATGACCTATGCAAGCGTTGGTGATAACTGCAACAACTTCTATTTCGCAGGAACAGGTATGACTGATAACAAGATCTGGTCCGGTGAAGCTTACCACGTTGCTATGCTTGACCATGACACACTTGGTCTTACAAAGTCTAGCGGTGACTGGGGCGGCTGGGCTAAGACAGCTGATATCGCTAACCCCAACAAGGAAGCAGTTACAATCAAGGCTGAGTACAAGATTGAAGGCGGCGTAGGAACAATCAAGGTTTATGCTAAGGTTGGCGACGCTGATTATACTCTCGCATACGAGTACACAGATAATGCTCCTCTCCAGGGCAAGGCATACGGTGTTGAGCTTGCAATGTTTGGATCTGTATCCACACCTGTTAAGTTCACAGCTAACAAGAGCCCCTTCGTAACACCCGGTGATTCTGAGGATGCTGAGAACGCTTAATAATTAATTCTTTGATTTTTCAGAGATAAAATAGCAATGAGAATTAATTCTTATTGCAACTAAGCTACTAAGGAGGTCCATATTGATTTTTCAATATGGACCTCTTTTTTAAATAAATTTATAATTAACCTTGAAAATTCATCCCGAAAGGGATATAATATATAAAAAATAATTCAGGATTGGAATATGAAATGAAAAAATTTGCTATCATTTTTATTTTTCTTTTTATCGCACTTTTTGTTGTTTCGTGTGCAGGTGATAATTCACCCAAAGTAACAACAGACGCGACTACGACGGTAACCACCACAGTTGTAACAACAAAGGCGGTCAGCCTTGCCGATTATACTGTTATAAGACCCGACGTAAACTCGGACTATCTCAAAAATTCAGCTACATACCTTAAAGATTTCGCGGAAAAGTATCTTGAAGCTGATCTAAAGGTATCGATAGACGACGTTAAGAAGGACGAATCTGTTGATGATAAAAAAGAGATACTTATAGGTGAGACGGGTAGAAAAGAAAGCTTGGACGCAAAGAATGCGCTTGCAGAAAAGGGACTTAAGAATTCCTTCATCATCCGTTTTACCGATAATAAAATAGTTATTCTCGGAAGCGGTGAAAAGGAAACCGCAAAGGGTGTTAAGTATTTCTGCGAAAATTATCTGAAAACCGGGTTCACCGCTGAGCCCGCCGAATACGTAAGTGAAGAGCTCGGTGAGCTTTCCATACTTGAAAACCTTGTTGAATTTTCGGTAGAGTCCAAAACCAAGATATACGGCCCCACACTTAAAGATCAGAATATAAACTTAAAATATACGTCTGTTATAGTTCTTGGGCATTCCGAAAGTAATAATGGAACGCTTATCGCGACCTGCGAGGATTACGCTTACAACCACTATAATATAAGAAGAAGCACAGACGGAGGAAAGACCTGGGAAAAGATTGCCGAGGTTGGTGAGCAGTTCTATCCCGATATGTACGTAGCAAACTGGTGTCCTTCACTCTATGAGCTTCCCTATAAGGTTGGAGAAATGGAGGCTGGAACTCTTCTTCTTTCCGCAACGACAAGAGACAGAAGGACTGTAGAAGCCACAAGAACGACTATATGGAAGAGCACCGATGAGGGTGTCACCTGGACAGAGCTTCCCATAGTTGACAGAGGCTTCGGCGGGGGACGCGGAATGTACGAGCCCTTCCTTGTTGCAAATGAAAAGGGAGAGCTTGTATGCTTCTATTCGGATGAGACAGAGGTTAACAAAAACGGCGGTCAGCGTCTTGTTTATAAGGTAAGCACCGACGGTGAAACTTGGGGCAAGAAACAGTATCTCATAGCACCCGAGGATAAGTCAAAGAGACCCGGAATGCCCATTGTAACACCTCTTGATGACGGAAGATATATGCTTGTGTACGAGATGGTAGGACTCAATGACGGAGAGCTTTACTACAAGATCACCGATGACCTTACCGACTGGGGCGATTATACTAAGTACGGAACTGCAATAAAGGCGCAAAACGGAAGCGCTCCTCACGCGACTCCATACGTTACGTATCTCCCCGATGTAGGTATAAACGGTGCGCTTATTTTGTCTTCGTGGAGAATGAGCGGCTCCGATCACGTATATTCCGATATTTTCATAAGCACGGATTTCGGAAAAACATGGTATACGGTAGATAATCCGCTACCCTATGAATATAATCACGATATGGGATACGGATACAGTCCCTGCTTCGCTATAGGCGAAAACGGAACGGTCTACTATACAAACAACGTAAATGCTGAGTACGGAAACAGATCCGATATGATGATAGCTGTACTCAAAATTAAATAAAATATTCTTGGAGAAACAAAAATGAAGAAAATAGTTATTTTGGCGATTTGCGGTCTGCTTTTATTAGGATTGATTGCATGCAATTCCAAAGATACGAATAAGACAACAGCATCGCTTACGACAAATGCACCTACAACAAGTGGTACGGGTGCAGAGCAGAATAATCCTTCTATCTCCCTTGAAGGATATAAGGTAATAAGAGCAACCAAAGCAGACTCAAAGATGATAAAGGCGGCGGCACATCTTAAAAATGCCATTTGCGATAACGTCCTTGATGACGTAAAGGTGGGAATAGATGAAATAAGAGTCAATGAGACATATGATCCTACACTCAAGGAGATCCTTATTGGAGAGACTAACAGAGAAGAGAGCATTGATGCTTTTGAGTATCTGAAAACAAAGGCAAACGAAAGCTCTTATATTATAAAGGTTTATGAGCATAAGATCGTAATTGTCGGAACAGACGATAATGCAACCTATTCGGGAATGAAGTATTTTATCAATAACTTTGTAGACGGAAGAGAAATGGCGGGAACTATCGAGATTGCATCTGATTATGAGTTCGTGGCTACAAACGTTTCAAAAAAATATTTCCTTGACGATTTCACGGAAATTGACATTTCTCTTGTAAGCACGGTATATGGTCCGAGCAGAACGAATAAGGCGGCAACGATAACGTATGCTAAGGTTCTTTGCATAAATCACGATGAAAATAATCTCGGAACTCTTATCGCTACCTGCGAAGGTCTTGACAAGGAGACCTACGGTATTCACAGAAGTACCGACGGAGGAAAGACTTGGGAATATATTGCCGACGTAAAGGAACAGCTCAGCCCGAGTACAAGAGTTGCAAACTGGCAGCCCTCGCTTTATGAGCTGCCCTGCGACGTTGGCGATATGAAGAAGGGAACACTTCTTCTTGCGGGATGCTCAAGAGACCGCTCCACAGCAAAGGAAACTGTAATGACTATCTGGAAGAGCTCTGACTGCGGAGAAACCTGGAAGCAGTTCACTATAGTTGACCAGGGCGGCGCTCTCGATCACGGTATGTACGAGCCATTCCTCCTTTGTGATGATGACGGAAGACTCGTTTGCTTCTATTCTGACGAAACAGAGGTTGACGACGTTCACGGACAGAGACTTGTATTCAAGGTTTCCGAGGACGGAAAGAAGTGGGGCGAAAAGCAGTACATAGTTAAGCCCGATAATAAGGTTGCAAGACCTGGTATGGTATCTGTTACAAAGATGGGCAACGGAAAATATTTTGCGGTTTACGAGATCCTTAATATAGACGGACAGCCTTATAATAAGATACACTTTAAGACGTCTGATTCTCTTACAAGCTGGGATGAGACGGATATGGGTAAGGTTCTTACCGCAGACGGTAATTTCCTTGGCTCTGCTCCTTGGTGCGTATGGACTCCCGCAGGCGGAGAGTGCGGAACGCTTTTTGTTACGGCAAGCTATATGAATAGCGGAACTAAGGCTGCAGAGCTTTTCGTAAGTACTGACTACGGAAATACCTGGGAGGTTATTTCAAATCCTCTTCCGTACACCAAAACCGACGATCACAGAATGGCGTATTCGCCCGGATTTGCTCTCGGATCAGACGGTACCGTTTATTACGTAAATGACGTAAATACAGAGTCTACCTATAGTAAGAAAGCCGATCTTAAGATCGCGGTTCTCAAGATAAATTAAGTCTGAATGAAAAAACGTTTTAATGTTCATTGTAGCCGTTTTTATACTGGCAGTATGTTCTTGTGCAGTAAATGAGCCGGTTACGGCGCTTTCACCCAATATTATTAAAGACATAAAGACAAAAAACTAATTTTAAGGTTATTTAAGAGGTGATCGGAATGACAACAGTCAAAGTATTATTGATATCGCTATTGCTCGTGGTGCTTGTTGTTTTTTGTGCTTGCAGCACTTCATCTGTGGGTGTAACAACCTCCAAAAATACAGTTGCTTCGGTAACTACTGCGGCGCTGATTACAGAAGACGGAATAGACATAAGCGAATATAAGGTCATACGTGGGTACAAAGCCAACAAATCAATGGTATCGTATGCTGCTGCTCTTAAAAATGAGCTTTGTGACAATATTAGCGACGGCATAAAGGTCGGAACTGACGAAATCAGAATAAATCAGGAGTATGATCCGACTCTCAAGGAAATTCTTGTGGGTGAAACCAATAGAGAAGAGAGTAAGTCTGCACTTGCCATTCTTTCAGAGAAGGCTCCCGACGGCGGATATATTATAAAGGTTTTCGAAAATAAGATAGTTATTCTTGGATCCGAAGATAATATGACGGGAAGAGCTGTTAAGGACTTCGTTGTAAATTTTGTACGAAAAGAAAATTCGGGGCTTCTTAAAATAGATAAAAACTATGAGTATATCTGCACAGAGGTTTCGGACAACGTGATATTAAAGGGGCTTCAGGAAATGGAAATAAAACTTGTAAGTAAAGTATACGGACCTACAAAGTCCGATAAAAGACCCACGATAACCTATCCGAGAATTGTTGAAATTCAGCACGATGAAAAAAATCTCGGCACACTCATCGCAACCTGTGAGGGTCTTCATGAACCATTATATTCAATTCACAGAAGCACAGACGGCGGAAAGAGCTGGAAGATTATTTCAAGAATAATAGACCGTGAGGATGGATTGACATCCGATTGGCAGCCACATCTTTATGAGCTTCCGAACAAGGTTGGAGATATGGAAAAGGGAACGCTTCTTTTGGCAGGATGCTCAAGAAACGCAACTAAGGCAGTAATGACAGTATGGAAAAGCACAGACTGCGGAGAATCATGGTCGCTGCTTTCAAGAGTTGATAGCGGAGGATTTGGCAAAGACGGAATGTGGGAGCCTTTTCTTATCTGTGACGATGACGGATCACTCGTATGCTTCTATTCGGATGAAACTGAAGTAGCGAAAAACGGCGGACAAAGACTTGTTTTCAGAGTGTCGAAAGACGGAATTACATGGGGAGATAAGCAGTATATTGTTAAACCCGAGAATCTTAGCCTTCGTCCTGGAATGTTAACCATTGCAAAGATGGGTAACGGAAAGTATATTGCAACTTATGAAATAGTCGGTTATACTGGAAACGAAAATCATTACAAAATTTCGGATAGCCTTACTGATTGGGGCGATGCGAGCGATCTCGGTAAGCCGGTTAAGTCAAAAGACGGAAAATCTTGCGGCTCTTCGCCTTACGTTGCATGGACTCCTGATGGAGGCGAATGCGGAACTCTTCTGGTTACCGGTAAGCATATGGTCAGCGGATCAAGTACAACGGGAACAGATCTTTTCATTAGCTTTGATTACGGTAAAACGTGGGAATCCATAGATAATCCTCTCCCGTATAAGGATATGGGAGGACATAGAATGGCTTATTCTCCGGGATTTGCTGTAGGCGCGGACGGAACGGTATATTACGTTAACGACGTAAATGCTGAATATGGAGATAAGGCTGATCTTAAGCTCGCAATTCTTAAGTTCAAAAAATAAACAACAAAGCCGAAAAGGAGGATTTAATATGTTGTCAATAAATATAATCTCAAAACACAAGATCTACGGACCTACAAAGGAAAATCCTGATATCGCGCTTACATATCCGCGTCTTGTTGAGATAATGCATACCGAAAAAGAGAAGGGAACTCTTCTTATTACGGGAGAATCCCTTGATATTGAAGGATATAGAATTCATAGAAGCAGGGATGGGGGAAGTACTTGGGAACACATTGCTACCGTTACGGAAACTATTTCTCTCGAGCTTGTTGCAAACTGGCAGCCTCACCTTTACGAGCTTCCTTGTTCGGTTGGAAATATGCCCAAAGGAACTATTATTCTCTCGGGATGTACAAGAGACCGTAGAGTTGCAGAGGTCACAAAGATGTCCCTATGGCGCTCTTACGACTGCGGTGAGAGCTGGGAGGAATTTTCTGTAGCTGCAACGGGCGGCGATATTCATTGCGGACTTTATGAGCCGTTCTGCATTTGCGATGATGAAGGCAGACTCTTCTGCTTCTATTCTGATGAAACAAAGGCAGAGCACAGCCAGATGCTCGTATGCAAATGGTCAAACGACGGAATTAACTGGAGCGACAGAATCGAAGTAGTTGCCTGCAAGGAGCAGAATCTTCGTCCCGGTATGATCTCTATCGGAAGAATGTCTACCGGTGAATATGCTCTTGCTTATGAAATGATAGCGGAGCCGGGATGTCCCACTTACGTGAAGACGAGTGCAAAGCTTGATGATTGGGGTGACCCCGCCGAAACGGGATATAAGATATTCACAAAAGACGGAAAGGGTCCCAGCCAGACACCTTATATAAACTGGTTTGCGGCAGGCGGAGAAAACGGAACTCTTATCGCAAGCGGATGGCACGAATTTTCTCAGGAAAACAAAGAGCAGGCGGCACTTTACGTAAGCTCTGACCTTGGAAAAACGTGGGAGGCAATTGAAAATCCCCTTCCTTATCCGTGGCCCGCAAAGCATAGATTCAGCTATAGTCCTTGCTTTGCAAAGGGAAGTGATGAGTCTGTTATTTACTATGTAAATGCGGTTCCCGCAGCTATTGAAACAGATCTTCCTAAGGCTGATTTTGTCCTTTGTAAAATCAAAATCGGAGACTAAGTATGAAAAAATCAATAAAAGCCATAGCTTTTCTGATAGCAATTGTTACGCTGTTTATCAGTGTTCCGCAGATTCCGCTGACTTCCTTTGCTAAGGAAGAAACAGGAGAGGTGTTTACCAAAGAAGACGCGGAAAAGATGGGGCTTCCCGTAATAAACATTAAGCTTGACAAGGGTAGCATTGTTACAAACAAGGAACGTTACGTCGGAGCCACTATGAGCATAGATCCGGGTAGCGGATTTGAGAACTGTACAAACTACTACACGATGCCCGAGGGAGCACATATACAGATTAAATGTCGAGGAAATTCGTCATACACAAACTCACACGTTCAGAAGACCCTCAAATTTTCGTACAAGATCAAGCTCGATGTTAAGGCCGACCTCTTCGGAATGGGCGCAAGCAAGGAATGGGCGCTTATTTCAAACATATTTGATATTACGAATATGCGAAATAAGCTTGTTTACGATATGGCAGGATCGCTCGGTATGACAATGAATGAATCGGTATGGTGCGTTCTTTATATGAACGGAAAATACAGAGGACTTTATTCACTCGTTGAAACGGTTGGCATTGATAGCGATGCGGGAAGAGTAGACACCATCGACTGGGAGGAAGAGGCCGAGGATGCAGCAGAGGCAATAGCTAGGGCTGAAAATCTTTCCGAGGAAGAGTGTGCGGCTCTTGAGGAATTCATGGAAAACGATCTTTCGTGGATAACCTCCGGAATAGTTACTTATAAGGATGATAAAGACAAAACTAAAAGGTATACCGTAAAGAAATATTACGATACCTCGCATTTTGATATAACGTCGGGATATCTCATAGAATACGATTACCGATATGATAATAATACGACCAAATTCTACACTCCGCAAGGTGTCCCGATACAGATGGATTCACCGACCGCATTAAGTACCAACACAGAGATGTACTCATTTGTGTACAATCTTATAGCAAAGTTTGAGGAAGCGGCATTTTCTCCGAATTTCTGTACGGCAGAGGGACAGCACTGGAGCGAATTTGTTGATATTCAGTCATTCATCGATTTCTGGCTTATATTCAATTTTACAAAGAATATCGAGTTCGGATATCTGAGCATATATTTCTATATCGATGGCGGAAAGATAGTTTTCGGACCTTGTTGGGACTTTGATAACGCTTCGGGTAATCAGGTTACTCTTAACGAAGAGTGGATGAAGTTTGATACGTGGTTTGAAAGCGGAAGAGCACCTTGGTGGAGAGAGCTTTATTCAGATCCTTATTTTGTTGAGCTTGCAAGGGCAAGATGGTATGATATCAGAGAGTCTGTTGACGTTTATCTCGATCAGATAGACATATATGATGCTTACCTCAAAAATGAAGGACAGAAAAACTACGATAAAATCGGTGCGCCGCAGAACTGGTATCTCAAGAATATGGCTGTAGAGGGCTATAAAGAAGAGATTGAGATATTCAGAAACTGGATGTATGACAGAGTAGTTTGGCTTGATAATAAGTTTGCTGAAAAGAATCTCAGTATCGACGGAATCGGTCTTGTTCCAAGCGAGAAGATAATCTTTACCGTTGAGTCTGCAAACGGCAGTAAGCTTGAGCCTGATAGACTCACAACAAAGGGAAGTGCCTGCGATTATCTTTATAGAATCGGAAAAACAGGCAATCTTAAAATCAATATACAAACGCTTCATACTTCATTTGTAAAGGCTGATATACTTATCAATGGAAAGCTTTATAAGAAGGACGCACCGCTAACACTTGAAAATTCTGTAACGATAGAATTCGATCCGCTCGAATACGGAGCAAAGGATGGAGAAAGACTTGTTATCTTTGTTGCGGGATACAATTCGTCTTCTTTCTATAGAGGATCGTACCTTACCTTCAACTGTACCGAGGGAAAGAATGCTACGGCGAATCAGTATGCGGTTCAGGTTGGCGACGAGATAAAGTTTGTCAGCAAGTCTGAAGGCAAGATCAAGCTTCCCGAGATAAATGAAACAAGAGAAGGCTTTAAGGCGATTGGATGGACTGACGGTGATTTTGTTTTCGAGTCGGGATCAGAGGTGCGCGTAATAGAGAATAGCAGATTCTATGTTAAGTGGGAGCAGATAGGAGTGTTTGAACAGTTCTATCTTGATCCGGTTACTGAGCCTGAAAAGGATAATACAATTGTAATAGATAATTGCAATTTCATAAAATACGTCGGAGTTCAGGAAAAGAAGACCGATAATACTCTTTCACTCAGATTTGTTTCTACACTGGATAAGCTTTCGTATGATTCTGTAGGATATAAGATAACAGTAAAATATCCGGAAAAAACAGATACACTTAGCGAAACAACAAAAGAAATCTATAAGGAAATATATGCGGCAGGAAATGCCGTAAGTGCAGAAAGTCTTGGAGGCGCAGCAATATTTATGACTGAAATAGAAGGCATCTCACTTTCTGAACGAACAGTCGAGATTACGGTAACACCTTATGCTGTTAAGGGAAATACCGTATTCAACGGTGAAACGTATAGAATTTACTATGTGAGCGGAAGCATAACCCTCCATAAGAAATAATATCCTGAAGGAGATATGAAAATGAAAAGAAGATGGACAAAAGAAGAAGCATGGGAATACTGGAATAAAAATCCCTGGATGGTAGGCTGTAACTACGTGCCTTCTCAGACACCCGGTCTTTCAATTTGGCAGGCGGATACCATCGAAGAGATTCTTCCTTCTGTAAGAAGCGAGCTTGCGCTTATGAAGGAGATTGGATTTAACACAGTAAGAATGTGGATCGACTTCAACACTTGGTATCATGAGAGAGAAGTTTTCCTCGACAGAGTTGACAGAGTTCTCGGTATTCTCGACGAATACGGATTAAAGCTCATGCCCGTAATATTCAATGACTGTGTTTCCTTTGGAAAGCCCGCTGATATTACCATTCGCAAGCCTCAGGGTAAAGGTAGCTGGGATGTAGGATATCACGGCGGACATAAGAACTCTCCTCACGTTGTTTCTGTAGGAAAGCCTATCGGTTGGATCCGCTGGGATGAAGAAGATCAAAGACCTATCTGTGAAGAGTAC
>JAFQWB010000063.1 GCA_017407725.1 Clostridia bacterium
AGTATGCCCGTTCTTGACGCGGTTGTTGAATGTCTTATCGAAAAAGGCGTATTGACACCTCCCGAAGATGGAATCGGAGCAGAAGGCTGTTGGATGAGTGTTGAAAAGTAAAACGAATACCGCCGAGAGTAACCATTTGGTCGCTCTCGGCGATAATTTTTACTTTAACGTTATCCATATATGAAAGTACAAATCCGTTTTGGATAATTGACGAAAACGAACAGCATTATTTTAATTATCGAGGCTCCTATAATAATCTTTGGATACAGTAAAGTTGAGTATTCTTCGCCCCGCTTCATGCGGGGCTTTCTTTGCTTTCTGCATATCAAAAGCCACCACGAAAAACGTGGTGGCTAATTTCATTTTAACGCTAATTTTGCAGATGCTCGGGTTCTTTTTTATGTTTAGTTAACCTCGTCAGAGTAAAATAAGAGTGAAAATCACAAGTACTGCAAGGAATGCGAAATTCATAACCGTGAATCTCACAAGGTAAGAGAGAGTTTTTCCTTTGACGTGTGAGGTGTATTCCTTGAATGTTATAAGACTTGCAAGTGATGAAATAAGGGTTCCCGCACCGCCGATGTTTACACCGAGAAGAAGCTCCTTGTAGTTTTCGGTAAACTCGGATAAAAGTATTGCGCTCGGTACGTTGCTTATTATCTGGCAGGAGAATACAGAGGTAAGGAATGTCGATTTTTCAAGAAGCGATGAGAAAAACTCGCTTACAAGATCGATTCTTGATATGTTTCCCGCTATTATAAAGAAGAAAACAAAGGTGAAGAGAAGCGCATAGTCTACCTTTTTGAGTGCAGATCTGTCCGATATCAGTATTGCTATGAGAATTATGGGAAGGCAGACGTAGTACGGGAGCACTCTGAATACCATAACTACCGTGAGTGCAAAGAGAATCAGGTAGAATGCGGTTCTTTTCTTCGGAAGCTTTACGCTTTCATCGTCTATAATATCAAGCTTTTCCTTGGGAAGGATAATGCAGGACAGAGTGAAAAGAAGTATCGATACAATGAACGGCGGAGCCATAATGCTCATGAATTCGAGAGTGGGAACAGAGAACTTCGTGAAAATGAAAAGATTCTGCGGATTTCCGAAGGGAGTGAGCATGCCGCCGAGGTTCGCCGCAATGTTCTGGGTTATGAAAAGGTGCGCCATATATTTTTCTTTGCCGGTTGAGCAAAGAGCGATATAGCCGAGAGGAAGGAAGGTTATAAGCGCCATGTCGTTTGCTATGAACATTGAGCCGATAAAGGTTATGTAGACCAAGGCCAGAGCAAGAGCTCTTACATTGCCTGCCTTTGATACGATCTTGCAGGCAATTATCGTAAAGAATTTTATGTTCTTAAGAGCGCATATAACGGCAAGAGTTGCAAAAAGGCAGGATAGAGTCTTGAGATCGAAATATCCAAGGTAGTCTTTGTCGGGCGGAACTATCAGCGCGGTAAATACCGCAAGCACAGCCGCAATGCACAGAACGGCATTTGAACGTATAAATTTCGATATAGCGGCAAATGTGCGGTGATGGCGCCTGTTCTGACCGTGAATACAAGTCTTGTCCATCGAATAATTTGTTCCTTTCAAAAGAAATATCAAACGAGCAAAGTATAACAGTAAAGTTGTATTTTGTCAATAAGTAAAATAATCAAAAATAGCCTTTTATGATAGTATATTTTTGTTTAACGGGATAAATCGCACAACTTAAAAAAAAGTATCAATAAACTTTTTATAAAACCTTGACAAAAGGGAATATAAATGAGATAATAACAATGGATGGTGTTTTTGAAAGGAATATAAAGAATGAATATACTTTCCATAGATCAGGGAACTACCTCATCAAGAGCTATGATCATAAATGAAGAGGGCAAGGTCATCTCTTTGGCACAGTATCCGATAACACAGCATTATCCCGAGGCGGGATGGGTTGAGCACGATGCTGAGGAGATAGTTGAAACAACTCTCAGAGCGGTGGGAGACTGTCTTTACGGCTTTTCTGAAAAGATAGATGCTATCGGAATTACCAATCAGCGCGAAACTACCGTAGTGTGGGATAAATATAGCGCAAAGCCGCTTGCAAGGGCAATCGTGTGGCAATGCAGAAGAACTGCGTCCATATGTGAGTCGCTTATTGAAATGGGACTTGAGGATTACGTTAAGAATACCACGGGTCTTAAGATAGATGCATACTTCTCCGCAACCAAGCTGAAGTGGCTTCTGGATAACGATGAGAAAATAAGAAGCGCGGCAGAGAAGGGTGACGCTCTTTTCGGAACGATCGAAAGCTATCTTATATACGTTCTCACGGGTAACCATTTTACTGACGTATCAAACGCATCGAGAACAATGATGTTTGATATAAATAAGCTATGCTGGGATGAAAAGATATGTAATATTCTCGGAATTCCGATGAAGATGCTTCCAAAGGTCAAGGATAACTGTGCTTTCTTCGGAAGTGTTATCAAGAATGACGATATCCCCTCAAAGATATGGGGTGTGCCTATATTTGCCGCAATGGGAGATCAGCAGGCGGCACTTTTCGGTCAGACCTGCTTTGAGATAGGCGACGTAAAGAACACCTATGGAACGGGATGCTTTACACTTATGAATATAGGAGATAAGCCCGTTTTTGACAAGGAGCTTGTCACGAGCATCGCTTGGAAGTGCGGCGATGAGATATGCTATGCACTCGAAGGAAGCGTTTTCAATGCGGGAAGCTCTGTTCAGTGGCTCCGTGACGAGATGAAAATTATAGAGAGTGCGGCAGAGTGCTCTGCACTTGCAGAAACGGTTGATTCTACCGAGGGTGCGGTGTTTGTTTCGGCATTTACGGGGCTGGGTGCACCATACTGGGATATGTATGCAAGGGGAGCCTTCCTCGGCATAACCAGAGGATGTGGAAGAGCGCATCTTTGCAGGGCGGTGCTTGAGGGAATTGCCTTCCAGGTAAAGGATCTTGTAGAGACGATGGAAAGGGCATCGGGTCTTGAGATAAAAGCGCTTTACGTTGACGGAGGAGCGAGTGTCAGTAATTTTATGATGCAGTTTCAGGCAGACATTCTCGATTCAGAGGTTGACAGACCGTCCAATATTGAAACGACTGCACTTGGCGCAGGATATATGGCGGCGCTCGGAGCAGGGCTTCTTAACAAAGAAGATCTTAAGGGCGCAAGAAAGAACGAGCGCATATTTAAGCCGTCGTTCACCAAGAAACAAATAGAGGAAAATTATTCGCGCTGGCAACGCGCGGTAAAGGCAGTAAGACTTTAACACCCGTAGATGAAAGGAGAAGGGTATGACGGAAAGAAGTGCACTTGATTTGGTCAATGCTAAAGAGCTTTTTCATGATTATAAGGAATACGTAAAGTTTACACAGCTTTACGAGGCTGCAATAAAGCAGCTTACAACAAGACTTGAAATACTTAACAGCGAGTGCGGAGCTATGGCGGAGCACAACCCCATACATCACATATATTCAAGACTTAAATCGGTAAACAGTATAATTGAAAAGCTGAACAAACGAGGATATGAGATTTCAGCTGAGTCTGCAATGCACAATCTTAACGATATTGCAGGTCTCAGAGTTGTCTGTGGCTATCTTGACGACGTTTACAGAGTTGCGGATATGCTTTTAAGACAGTCTGACATAGTTCTTGTTGACAGAACCGACTATATCGAAAACCCCAATTATAACGGATACAGAAGTCTTCACCTCGACGTTGAAATACCCGTATTTCTTGCAGAGAGAACAGAATACGTAACTGCAGAGATACAGATAAGAACCGTTGCAATGGATTTCTGGGCAACACTTGAGCACGATCTCCGTTATAAAAATCTAAAGACCATACCTCCGGAGATATGCAGTGCGATGCTCGGATGTGCAAACGAGATCGCCGATATCGAAAGACGTATGCAGGACGTATACAAGGAAATTCAGGCACTTGATTAAAGAGGGAAAAATAAAATGGGATATTTATACGAGCTCCATTGCCATACAAGTGAAACAAGCAGATGCTCAAGAATAGACGGAGCAGCACTTGCCGAATTTTATAAGAAGAACGGATATGACGGAGTTGTTATAACCGACCACTTCTTTAACGGGAACACTACCGTTGCAAGAGAAGGTGAATGGAAGGACAGAGTAGACGCCTTCTTAAAGGGATATGAAAACGCCAAAAAACGCGGAGACGAAATAGGCATCAAGATCTTTTTCGCGTGGGAATATTCATACAGAGGCACAGACTTCCTTACCTACGGACCTTCACCCGAGTGGCTTTATGCCCACCCCGAGGTGATGAATATGAATACAAACGAATACTGCAGATTCATAAGAGAAAACGGCTGGTATATCTTCCACGCCCATCCCTTCAGAGAGGCGGGATATATCGATATGATACGCCTTATACCGAGAGATGTTGACGGAGTCGAAACGTACAACGCCTGCAGAACCGATTTCGAGAATGCAATGGCAGATCAGTATGCTGACAATTATTCGCTTTTAAAGATAGCAGGATCTGATAATCACGTAGGTCCGCTGAAGACACTCGGTGCTATGGAATTTGAAAAACCGATGGAATCGCTCCTTGACATAATTGAGGCGGTCAAGATCGGAGAGGGCAAATTCGCATATATAAAACCTGTAGAATAAGAAGAAAAATATGATCGGAACGATCTTTAATATTCAGAAGTTCTGCGTAAATGACGGGCCGGGTATAAGAACTACCGTCTTTATCAAGGGTTGTCCGCTGAACTGTATCTGGTGTCACAATCCCGAATCAAAGAGCAGAAGAGAAGAGATCATGTTTGATCCTTCGAAATGCATATTCTGCGGAAAATGTACGCGTGAATGTCAGAATCATAAGCTCTCAGAGTGTATGCACACATACGTGAGAGAAGGCTGTACGGTATGCGGAAGATGTGCAGAGCTTTGCCTTACGGGAGCAATAGAGAAGGTCGGATATTCTAAAGAGTCGGGTGAGATTATAAATGAGGTTCTTAAGGATAATTCACTTGATAATATAATTGAGGTAAACGCTGAGTCGTATCATCCTCTCGGTGAAGCAAAATGCGAAAAGCTTGGCAAGAAGTATGCACTCCCGGGTATTGATTTTCCTTCAAAGGAAATGACCGAGGAATGGATAAGAATGATAAGCTCATATACAACCATAACTGTAAAAAGGTCGTGAGAAAATTTATGAAAACAGTAGTAACAAAAACAGAAAGAAATGCAACCGAAATGATTCAGAGTGCCCTTGACAAGGTGTTCCTTGCGGGCGGCGGAACTGTTGAGATAGCAGAAGGAAATTACAACATTGGTGCTATCAGAGTACGTAGCAATACCACGCTCTATCTTAAGAATGGCGCATATCTTAAAGGAACAAGAGATCCGGAGGATTATAATATCCTTAAAAAGGATACTATCGAGCCCCTTTCCGAGGAGGATCTTAAAAGAGTTGAGTGGGAATTCTGTCCCGAAGTCCAGATAGATCACGGTTGGCAATGCGCGCCCGGAAGCCGATGGAATCACGCGCTTATAAGACTTGTTGATGCGCATAACGTATGCATTATCGGCGAGGAGGGCTCGCTTATCGACGGATCAAACTGCTACGATGCGCTCGGAGAAGAGAATTACAGAGGGCCGCACGGAATATCGATATTCAGAAGTGAGAACGTTATTTGTAAGGGATATACCATACAGAATACGGGTAACTGGGCGCATATAGGCGCACACAGTAAAAACCTCAGCTTTACAAATATTACTGCACTCAAGGGTCATGACGGTATTCACTGTACGGGATGTGATAACGTAGTTATAAGTGATTGCGAGTTCTATACCGGAGATGACTGCATTGCGGGCTTCGATAATATTAATTTCACCGTAAGAAACTGTATTCTCAATACCGCGTGTAGTGCATTCAGATTTGGATGCACCAATGCGATCATAGAAAACTGTACTGTATACGGACCTGCAAAGAATAATTTCAGATGTGCGCTCTCGCTCGAGGACAAAATATCGGGAACCGACGCTCCCGAGCCCACGAGAAAGAATATGCTTTCTTTCTTTACCTATTATGCTGATTTCACGTATAAAATACGTGAAATGCCCGGTAATATCAATATAAGAAACTGCACGTGCAAAAACGTTGACAGAATAGTAAATCTTGATTATTCGGGAAATAACCGTTGGCAATGTAACAAACCGCTGACGTCGCTTTCATTTGAAAATGTTATGATAGAAAATGCAAAGATTCCGTTGTTTTTGCATGGAGGTAAAGAGGCTCCGATTGATTTTTCGATGAAAAACGTAAGCGTTTCATTTGTTGATGAGGTCGATAACTTAATTTATGCGCGAAATTGCAAAAAGATTTCTCTTGAGGAAGTTACCGTAAGCGGAGTTTCAGGCGTTGCCGTAAAATCATTCGGTAATTCGGGTATACTTGTAAGTGAAAAGGTAGACGGTATAATAGCAGATACCGTAAGTACCGACGAAAAATGGAATTTTACAGTAATATAAAGATCACCCTGCAAGAAAGAACTTGCAGGGTGTTTTTTAATATTCGGTACGCTTCAGTACTGTTTCCTGAAGCTCTCTTGACAGCCTTACGAAATATTCGCTGAAGCCGCCTATCCTTACGATAAGATTCTGATGCTTTTCGGGGTGATTCATAGCATCAAGCATATCCTCTCTTGAAAGACAGCTTATCTGAAGCTGCATTCCGCCCTTTTCAAAATAAGAAACAACAAGGGGAGTGAGCATACTGCGCACGTGCTCCTTTGCCATTCTCATGTTTGTGATTGGAGATCCTATAACGAGGGAGGGGTTTATTGTTGATGCTGAAGAGAGAAGAGCTGTGGGTCCCATGACATCCTTACCGTTTTGTGCTCCGAGTGAGTCGCAAAGAGGTGCGCCGCAAGCTCTTCCGTCGGGGGTTGCTCCGACTCCGCGGCCTGAATCAACGTAGGTGGAAAATTGGTTTGAAACCATAAAGAACTTTCCGCGAGGGAAGCACGTTCTCTTTTCAAATATACTGTTTACGGCTTCAAGAATTTCTGCACCGATAATATCAACGTCTTCAATTCCGTTTCCGTATGCAGGGCATTTTTTTGCGCGCAGACATAGCTCTGTATCATTTGAATTCAGTTTTTCAATAAAGTCCTTTGCAGAGTATATTTTGTCTTCAAACACAAGCTTTCTGATGACGAAGAGCGATTCAATGACGTTTACAACTCCGGCAACGTTAATAAGGCTCCACATATATCGTGCGCCGCCGTTATTGTATTCAAGTTCTTTTTCAATGCAATCATCAATAAGAAGGCTTCTGACCATAGCCGGGCGATAGAGCGCTCTCGTTCTTCTGTGCTCGTTAAGTATATCTATGGTTTTGTTTATAATATCTTCAAGATATATCTTGAAGCCGTCAAAAAAGCTGCTGTAATCTTTCGCCTTGGCAAGGGATAAATTCATATAATCACAGAAGGCAAGTGCTACGTTTATACCTGCATCGTCTGAGCCTATCGCCGAAAGTCCCTCGATCATAGTCTCGGTGCAACCGCCAAAGCAGAGCTTGTTAAGATCCTTGTCGCTGACCTCGGGCATACGCTTTTTCATATTCTCGATATAAAGCTCGTAGTTGTAAAGAGCAGGCTGACCGCATCCCGTAGCAATCGCCGCAGACGCCGCATCCCATATTTCCTTTGGCATATCCTTTGTAACGAGAAGCTGAAGGCTTGGTCTGCGAAGCCCCTGTATTGCTTTAAGGCACATAAGGGTGATCTCGTTGTAGGAGGGTCCGAGAGGGCCGGACCATCCGTCGTTTATATCAACGTGAGTAAAGAGCTCGCGGATAAGATGAGTAACGTCCTCTTTGTCGTAATAGGGAAGAAGGTTTCGGTCAAGAGCACCTATATCGTCGCACCCGTCGATATAGTAGATAAAGTTCCATGCAACAAGAGCCTCATACATGTTTTCTGCAGGGGCATTCGGAACCTTTTTAAGCGCGTTTATCAGCTTTTCGGGTGCGCCCGATTTTTCAAGAAGAGAAACACAGCGGCTTCGGTATATCTCGATTCCTTCAAGCGTTATAAGAAGCCCCTTTTTGAGATCCTCGTTTTTCATGAGCAGAACTCTTTCCTTGTACGAATCAAGTCCTTCTGAAAGAATTCTTTCATAATTCGGGAAGGAGTGAGTCCAGCCTGCACCTCCAACAAAGTGAGGCCATCCCATAAAGCCTGCAACCTTTGTGACCTCATTCCATACCTTTTTGTTAGCCTCCTCGGATTTTTCCGCAAGACGCCATCCATCATAGATGTAGGTGTTGGCATAGTGAGGGCGAAAGGCAATAGATGTGTCAAAACTAAAGATATTAACACCCGAAGGATAAAGCTCTCCTCCGTCATAGTCGGGTATTGGGGCAAGCTCCCAAAAGCGCTTCAGCGCATTTGCATATCTTATCTCGGGAGATTCGTCCTCAAACTCAAAAAGACCTGCCGCAAAGGGCTCGTTTATTGATAAAAAAAGCTCATATGTGCTCATAAAAACACCTCACACGAAAAATGCTTCTATTTGTAATTATACTCTGTTTTGTATAAAAGTCAATAAAAAGCAGGGATTTTTTATACTTTATCAGTAAAAGAAAAAACGGCAGAATTTTCCGCCGTTTTTTTATAGCTTACTTTTTGTGACTGTCTGCGATTTTGTTGAATTTTTCAATAATTTCAATTTCCTTAGGATCATAAGGACGGTAATTTATTCTGAAAAGATCGTGCTGCCATTTTGTGAAATCGTAATCAACGTTTTTGTCGGGATTATAATAATCGTTCCAGAGTGATTCCCAAGGCTCGTGTGTCTGTGTTTTACCCACTACGAAGCCCCAGCAGTAGCATGCGATGTTTTCAAGATAGAAGAGAGGATAGATGTCCTTTACGTCGTTGTACATAATGCGGTTGAGCCACTCTGTACACATAAGAGGACGCTCAAGCTTTCTCATTTCCTCTATCTGAAGTACGGTTTCAATATACGAGCCGTAGTAATGGAAGCTTACAACGTCAGAAAGCTCAAACGCGTGTTGTTCTTCTTCGAATCTTGCCTTTCCGTTTTCGGCTCTTCTCCAGATATCTGCGGTAAGAGGCTGAATGGGATCACAAGCTCTTACTGTTGAAAAAAGAAGATCAAGAAGGGGAATCGATCTCTTTCCGAGTATGATTCCCGGCTCGTTGTAAACGTTCCAACAAAGAATTCTTTCGTCGTTTGCATACCTCGTTACTGTTTCGGTAACCATTTCAAGGTATTTCTCGCGAAGATCTTCTCTTTCAAGATAGTGGTAGGGCTTCTTTGCAATCTCTTCGGGTGTAAGAGGGAAGCGTCCCTGGTGATAGCCTTTGGCGTAAATCTGCTCGCCAAGCGCCTTTGGAACAAATTCCTCGTCTATTCCGCGCGGAAGCTGAGCCTCGTGCGCAAGAACGTACATTACCGAAAGTCCGTGCGATGCGGCAATGGAAATATACTCCTCAAGCACACTCATATAGCTTTCTCTTTCCTGAAGCCATACGTCGAAATCGACAATGAGTCGTACCGAGTTAAAGCCTATCTTCTCTGCAAGTGCCATTTCTCGGTCTGCTGTTTTCATTCGTTCCTCGCGTCCGTAGCTCTGCCACTGATCGCGTCTGTTGGCGCAGTCACTTCCTATAAAATTGCATCCTCTTATCCAGGGATGGGCGTTATACCATTCCCACGCTTTTTCTTTTGTCCACTGCATCTTTGACATTTTCTTTTCCTTCTCGGTTCAAGCGTTCTTCTTTGCTCTTTCTATATTGTGATTTATAGAAGCTGCAAGTCTGTCTATTGTGTTTGAATCCTCATAGTTAATGGTTGAGAAAACAACCTCGCCGTCATTTGAATAAATGTTGAAGGTATAGATTCTTGCAAAGCGCTCTTTCCCGTCAACAGTCATAAGCTTCTTTTCTTCGGTAACAAGCTTTGCCTTTGAAAGGGAAGCGTAATCTGTTTCAAAGAAATCCTTTGTTATTTCCTCTTTTACAAGAGAGAATTTTGTTTTGCAAATTCTGAGCTTCTTTTCCTCTACGCTGAAGTATGTAAGAATGAAGCGAGTTGAATAGAACGTTTCTGTTTTTCTTACAAGAACGTCATCCGAAGTGAGGTCATAGCCCGACATCTTATAGAAATTATCGGGGGTTCTGCTGGGAAAGTCAAGCGCTTCAATGGAGTCTTCCTTAGCCTCTACTCTTCCTCTCTGGACTTGCGATTTTATGTATTTCTCGCTTGTCATCATACTCTGTGAAAGCATATGGAAAAAGACACCAAGAACAAGCGGGGGAGCCGCCACGTACATGCTCCAACCCGAGATAACAAGCATAATTGCGGTTATCGCATAAAATGCGTATCCGATGTAGGAGAAAACGCGCCAGAACTTCACCCTTTTGTAGTTGAAAAATTCGGCATTCTTTTTGTAATCCATTAATGACACCTCACTAATATATAGTTAACAAGAGAATTATATCACAAAAAGATATAGGTGTCAATCTTTTTTTTACAGATTATGAGGGGTTATCATATGGGAAGATAAACGGTAAATAACGATCCGGAGTCGGGGGTGCTCTCTGCCTCTATGTAACCCGAATGAAGTCTTGCTATTTTGGATGCAATTGTAAGACCCAGACCGTTACCGTTTGATTTGTGTGAGGTATCGCCCTGATAGAATTTGTCAAATATTCTTTGAAGGGTCTCTTCGTTCATTCCGATTCCGTTGTCACGGAAGGAGGCTATCGCCATACCGTCCTGACTCTTTAACGTTACGCATATACGACCGTTTTCGGGTGTGAACTTGATGGCGTTTCCGATTATATTTATCCATATCTGGGACAGCATTTCCCGATTTGCGGTAATAGTTACCTTTTCAAGCTCTATGTCGAGTGTAATGTTTTTCTCATTCCATGATTTTTCAAGCATAAGAATCGAAAGGCGTATTTGCTCGTCAAGTGAGAACTGACTTTTGTCAGACAAAATGCTTGAGCTTTCTATCTTTGAAAGCCTTAAAATGTTCGTGCACATGTTGAGAAGATAGTCTGCAGAGTCACGCATCATGGCGCCGTACTCGGATCGCTCCTCGGCAGAAAGGGAATCGTCGTCAAGAAGAGAGGCGCAGTTCTGAATTGCCGCAAGCGGAGTCTTGAATTCGTGAGAGACGTTTGATATAAAATCAGACTTCAGCATTTCGTTCTTTTCAAGCTCTTCCGCCATAAGGTTGAAGCTTCTTGATATTCGTGTAAACTCGGTCTCGCCCGAATTTTCGCTGACTCTTACCGAAAAGTCGCCTTCGGCAACCTTTTGCATCGCAGAGGCGACCTCAAGAATCGATCTGAAAAGCCTGCGTCCGAAAATACAGGTAGCAGTTATGGCTATCAGAGAGCTTGCAAAGAGCAGGGTAATAATATAGAAAAATGCGTTTTTATCGCCCGACATGCTCACAATGTCGGCGGCAATTGCAAGATAGCCGAGAATTATTACGATAGCGCAGGCACCCAGTGACATTCCTGCGACAAAAACGGCAAATCTCGGATATACTCTGGATATAAACCCGATCTTTTTCTTTTTCACGCCTTTTTCACCGCCTTGTAACCAAGACCTCTGACTGTTATTATTTCAAAATCCGTGCTGTTTTTGAAGCGCTCTCTGAGCTTGTTTATATGTACGTCAACTGTTCGCGCGTCCGATTCCGAATCGGGGCCCCATATCTCCTCCATGAGCTGATCGCGGGTAAAGGTCTTTCCGCTGTATGAGAGAAGAAGATAAGCAAGATAAAATTCCTTCTGAGGAAGCACCTCGGTTATTCCGTTATAAAACACTTCAAGATCGTCATAATAAAACACGGTGCTTCCGACAGTGAGCTTTCTTTCGTGAACGATCTGTGCACGTCTTAAAAGCGCACCCACTCTCAGTATCATTTCTCCGAGATCGATAGGCTTTACCATATAATCGTCTGTTCCTGCAAGAAAACCGAGCTGCTTGTCCGAAAACGCATCTCTCGCAGTTACCATTAATATGGGGAGATTGGGATAGGCAAGCCTGAGATTTTCGCATAGCTCATATCCGTTCATATGCGGCATCATTATATCAGAAACGACAAGATCTATGTGCTCGTGATCTATTATATCAAGCGCTTCAAGTCCGTCCTTTGCGGCAAATGCCGTGTACCCGTTTTTCTTTAGTGCAGAGCAAAACGATTTGTTAAGAACGTTATCGTCCTCAACTACAAGAATATTAAACATATAATCACTCCTAACTGTTTTGAATATATCACAAAAATATTAAAAAACTGTTAAAAAGATTGATTCCCGTCCGACTTGATTTTTTTTGGCGTGTATGATATAATTTTCACGGTAGGTGATTCTTATGAAAATTGACAGACTTGAAATAGAGCTTGAGGACGATGCTGACCTTTTCGACGGCGCGGGAGTTGTTCCTTTTTATATGAAGGAAGAGAAGGATGACGGCGAGGGAGTTCTTTATATAGAAGCATATTCGGGAATAAAAGATGTGATTAATGAGTTTGCAAGTAGCTTTGCAAAGTCGCCGTTTACCGACAAAGCGCTCTCCTATCTTAACAAAGCGGTTACGCCCTATCTTGAAGAAAAAGGATACAGATGTGAAAAGGGTTCACTAAAAAGATATTATCATAGCTTTGAGGCATCGGAGAATACAAAAATAGATACATCGCTTATAAGAAGCGATAGCTTTATTCTCTCAGAGCTTAAGGAAGAGATTTCCGAGTGCAAGGTAACCTTCGATATAAACGAGCTTGTTGAAGGCTCGCTTTTCGCCGCCGTGAGCGTCATTGACGGTAAGATTGTGTCGATTGCCGCGGTAAACGAATATGACGAGGGTCAGCGGATGCTTGAAATCACCACCGAGACTGCAAGAGAATACAGAGGAATGGGACTTGCTGCATCAAACACCGCTCTTCTTGCAAAATACCTGCTTGAAAGGGACTACCTTGTGGCGTATTGTACCTCTAGATATAATAAAGCATCGATAAGAATTGCCGAAAAATGCGGCTTTGAGCATACAGGCAGATTTTTTGCAATTGCAGGATACAGATATAAGTGTAAATAAGAAAGGGAAAAACTATGGCTTTTGACGCCGGAATGGTCAGAGCACTTGCGCTTGAAATTGACAGAGAAATTGCAGGCGCAAGAATAGAAAAAATAAATCAGCCCGAGAAGGACGAGGTATCTCTTCTTCTTCATACCGTAAACGGAAAGAAGAGACTTGTGCTTTCGGCATCTGCCAATAATCCGAGATTTTATCTTACAGAAAGACAGAAGGAAAATCCGCAGACTCCCCCTGCCTTTTGCATAATACTCAGAAAACAGCTGTCGGGTGCCAGAATAGTCTCGGTAAATCAGCTCGGGTTTGAAAGAGCTGTCGTTATAGAGCTTCTTTCTCACGACGATATGGGGTATAGCGAGAAGAGATACCTCATTGCCGAGATTATGGGAAGATACAGTAATATAATTCTCACAGATGACGAAAAGAAGATAATAGGTGCGGTAAAGACAATTGATTTTACAACAAGCTCGAAAAGACAGGTGCTCCCCGGAATGACCTACGAGCTTCCGCCCGCACAGGATAAAAGAGATCCCACAAAGGAAACCAAAGAGGGATTTTCTCTTCTTGAAAATGAAAGCGGAGAGCTTGATGCCGATAAATTTATTCTAAAGAATTATCTCGGAATATCATCCGCACTTGCAAGAGAGATAGCCTTCAGAGCAGGAGCGGAGAAGGTATCAGATGCGCCGATAGCACTCAGAGAGGCTTTTTTTGAGGTTATGACCGCACTTGAAGACCGAAAGTTATCTCCTTATATCGTGCTTGAAAATGAAAAGCCGATAGAATATTCGTTTATCGATCTCACTCATTACGGCGATGCGGCAAAGCGCGAGCCTTGCGAAAGCTTTTCGGCAATGATCGAGCGCTTTTTTATGTCAAGGGATAACAGCGACAGAACAAGACAGAGAGCAGACGATCTTTATAAGCTTATATCCGGAATAAAGGCGAAGCTCAATAAAAAGATTTCCGCACAGTGGGAGGAGATCGCCGCTTGCGAGAAAAAGGAAGAATACAGAAGGATGGGAGATCTCATAACCTCGAATATGTATATGCTGAAAAAGGGTATGACAAGGGTTGAGGTTACCGATTATTACAGCGAGGATCTTTCAAAGATAACGATAGAGCTTGATCCCAGATACTCGCCAACGCAGATAGCACAGCATTATTATAAAAAGTATTCAAAGCTCAAGACCGCAGAGGGCGTTCTTGCCGAGCAGATCGAAAAATCCGAAAAGGAGATCGAATATCTTGAGAGTGTTGAGGACAATCTTCAGAGAGCGGTAGGCGCAAGTGAGATAGATGAGATACGTACAGAGCTTTTCGAGGCAGGGTACGGCTCAAGAATAAAGAAGGGAATGTCAAGGCCTCAAAGAGTAAAGCCGAGAGAGTATTTTACATCTTCGGGATACAGACTTCTCTGCGGAAGAAACAATATACAGAATGATGCCATAAGAGCACTTGCCGATAAGGACGATTGGTGGTTTCACGTCAAGGGTGCTCCGGGCTCGCACGTTATTATGATATGTAATAAGGAGGAGCCGCCCGCAGAGGACTTCACCGAGGCGGCAGCCCTTGCGGCATATTTCTCCTCACAGTCCGAAAGTCCGCTTGTTTCTGTCGACTATACAAAGGTAAGACACTTAAAGAAGCCGAGCGGAGCAAAGCCGGGATTTGTAACCTATACGACCTATTGGTCTGCACACGTAAAGCCGAAAGAGATCAAAACAGCCCCCGAACAGTAAAAGAATTCCCGACTTTTCCTTAAAGAAGAGTCGGGAATTTTTATATCATCTGCTTTTTTATCTTTTCAAGTGCGCTCTTTTCAAGCCTTGACACCTGTGCTTGGGATATTCCTATCATAGAGGCGATCTCCACCTGCGTTTTTCCTCTGAAAAATCTCAGAGAAATTATAAGACTCTCTCTATCGGAAAGCTTTTTGAGAGCTTCTCTTAAGGCGAGATTTTCAACTATCGTTTCGCTCGGACAGCTTGTGTCGCTTACCTGATCGATTATATATATTGAGTCTGACGAATTTCCGTCCGAATATACGGGGTCGTATAGTGAAACGGGGTCTGCGATAGCTTCAAGAGCAGATGCAACCTCCTCCTTGGTGTATTCATCCCCATTTTTCTTAAGCTCGTTTACAATGTCCTCAATAGTCGGTTCCTGCGAAAGAGTCATTGACAGCCTTTCTCTTGCGCCGAGTGCCTTGTAGGCAATATCGCGCACGCTTCGTGATACTCTAACCATACTGTTGTCACGAAGATATCTTCGCACTTCACCGATGATCATCGGAACGGCATAGGTCGAAAACTTGACGTCAAGATCAAGATTGAAGTTGTCTACCGCCTTGATAAGACCAATGCAGCCTATCTGAAAGAGATCGTCCATATTTTCGCCCCTGCCCGCAAATCGCTGGATGATGCTCAGCACAAGTCTTAAATTACCGTCTATAAGCTGATCGCGAGCAGAAAGATCGCCATCCTTTGTCTTTTTTAAGAGTATCTCCTTTTCTTCGGATGATAATATTTTAAGCTTTGCGGTTGAAACACCGCTGATACAAACCTTACTGTAATACATAAAAAGGCTCCCTTGCAAATACTGTAAAAAGTATTGACAAAAGGAGCCTTTTGTTATGCGGTGTTGTAAAGTCCAATTTTTAACTTTTATACTATTCTCTCGCCGTCAAGAATAGCTGCCTCGAGAGTATCCTTGTTATATACAAGCTTCAGCGAGAAGAAGGGCGAGGGATTCTGAATTTTCCTTAAAAAGATCTTGTCACCCTCCCAGATGTTCATTGAAAGAAGCTTGTCCTTGTCGATGAATTCAAGCTCACCCTCATCGCAAAGAGTGTTTATTTCACCTATCCACGAGGTGGAGGTGAAGAGATGCATGTATTCGCATCCCCACTCGTTTGAAAGAAAGGTTACGATTCCGCGGTAGTTAAGAGAGGTTACGATAAGACCTGTCTCCTCGTATATCTCACGTATTGCACATTCTTCGGGCGACTCACCGTATTCAAATTTGCCGCCGATTCCTATCCACTTGTCGTGATTTTCATCGTTTTCCTTCACAGTTCTGTGAAGCATAAGATACTTGCCATCCTTTTCAAGATAGCAAAGAGAGGTCATTTTCATATAAGAGCTTCCTTGACAGAATCAAGCGGTACTTCGCTCTGAGAAGCATCTGTCATATTTCTGAGTATGGCATTTCCTGCTTCAAGCTCACTCTCCCCGATAAGAAGAGTATATTTTGCGCCGATCTTGTCAGCATACTTCATCTGTGCCTTAAGTGATCTTTCCATAAGGTCGCACTCCGCATAGATTCCGCTGTCGCGAAGCTCTCTTGTTATCTTGAGTGCGGTGCATCTTGCCTTGTCGCCGAGGGGAGCGATATAGATAAGAGGCTTCTCGTTTTCGGGGATGCAAACACCCGAAGCTTCAAGCGCAAGAATAAGTCTTGTAATTCCCATTGCAAAGCCGCAAGCGGGAAGAGCAGGGCCGCCAAGCTCCTTTACAAGTCCGTCATAGCGTCCGCCGCCGCCGATTGCCGACTGAGCGCCGATGCCCTCGTATACGAATTCGTATACCGTTCTTGTGTAGTAGTCAAGACCTCTTACAATGTTGGTATCAACAGTGTATTTTACGCCCATAGCATCAAGCGATGCGGTGAGTGAATCAAAGTGGCACTTGCAGTCATCACAGAGGTAATCAAGAGTCTTGGGTGCGTTCTTTGCAATTGAAGAGCAAACAGGACTCTTACAGTCAAGAAGACGGAGAGGATTGGTTTCAAGTCTTGATTTGCAGGTGTCACAGATCTCATCCTTATAGCCTTCAAAGTAAGCCTTGAGTGCATCTCTGAACTTAGGACGGCACTCGGGACATCCGATAGAGTTTAAGTGAAGGACAGAGCCCTTTATTCCAAGCTCCTTTATAAGTGAATCTGCAAGAGAGATAACAGCCGCATCCGCATAAGCAGAGGGTGCGCCGAACATTTCTGCACCGAACTGGAAGAATTCTCTTGATCTTCCTGCCTGGGGCTTTTCGTATCTGAAGCAGTTAACGAGATAGAAGAGCTTCATAGGCATTACGGAAGATGCTCTGCCGTTTTCAAGAATTGCTCTTACAACGCCTGCCGTTCCCTCGGGGCGGAGAGTGAACGATCTGTCCTCTCTGTCCTTGAAGGTGTACATTTCTTTCTGAACAACGTCAGTTCCTTCTCCAACACCTCTCTGGAAAAGCTCTGTTGCCTCAAAAGTGGGTATACGGATCTCTTCAAATCCGTTCTTTGCGGCAACACGTCTTGCCGTTTCTTCAATGTATCTCCAAAGCGGCATCTGTTCGGGAAGTATATCCATAGTACCGCGCGGTTTCTGTATCATTTTCTTCATTCCTTTCAAAATAAACACATATATGAAATAATACCACAGATGAGCGAAAATATCAACACCTTTTGGAAAAATATTCTTGATAAACTCATTTTCCCGATGTGCACAAGAGCTGACAACCGATCACCTTCCGTCTGTTCAGGGTCTTCGCTCCGCTCAATGTAGATCCCGAATAGTGCAGAGCACTATTCGATCCTCGCTCTGCTCGGATTTCGACTGCGCTCAGGATGACACGGTGGGGAAGGCTTCACACCGTTTCCTGCGCCGTGCCACCCCATCCCACCGTACTAGTAGGGGCGGAACGCGTAGCCCGTCCTATGCTATACTCGCTCCGAATAAAATCTTGCACTAACTAATGTGTATCTCCTCATCCACCGCAACCGCTAAATTAATAATTAATATTGTGATGCCGATACTCGCGCTGCGGTCCCCCTTCTCCCCAGGAGAAGGCTCGGTGC
>JAFQWB010000064.1 GCA_017407725.1 Clostridia bacterium
GCAGTTCCGTATGCCGAAAGATCGGCAATCACCGTCTGTATCATATCCTCTGCCCTTTTAAGAGTCATAAACGAGGGTATCTCGGTAAGAACAAGCAAGCATTCCTCTTCATCAAAGGAGAATCCGAAGCCGCAATCTCTTACCTCGTCCTGCCACTGAACGAGAGTTGACATCTCCTCACGCGAAAGCTTTATCTCGGAAGGAATGAGAAGCATCTGCATCGCGCTCTCACGCCTTTTTGCCATAAGCTTCATGCTCTCAAAGATTATTCTCTCGTGTGCGGCGTGCTTATCTATTACAAGTGTTTTTTTATCAAGCTCAACGAATATATACGCATTAAAGGCGACTCCTATAATTCTGTATTCGGGTATCGTTTCACTTGCTCTTTCAAGCACGGCTGTCTTTCCTATATAAAATCCGCCCGTGCTCTTTTCCGTATTTATTTCTTTATCGGAGCTATCGAGCGCAAACACGTCGTCATTTCTGACGCTTGCCGTATGCTCGCTCTCTTTTTTATCGTCTTTATCATCCGCATTGATGCTCACCTCGTCCTTTTCCTTGCTCGCAAAGAGAAGGTCTGAATCGAAAAAGGGCGTATACGTGCTCTTGTTTTCTTCTTTGTAAAGCGGAGTAGGGACGTTTTCTCTTTCCTTGACAGAATTAGGCGACTGTGCTGAAGGCATCTGATGATCGGAAGCTCCCACCGATATATCTGAATTGTATGCCGAGGGAGAAAAGAGCGATATAAAGCTTTCGTCTGCGGCAGAGTGGATCGGCTCGGGCGCGTTGGCAACGCTCTTTTCGATATCTGCTTCGCCTGAATTTCTATCCTCGATCGGAACAAAAGCATTGTAATAGCTTCTGTCGCTTTCCTTCATATTCCCCGTTTCGAAATACTCGCTGTTATTGTTTGTCGCAATAAGCGTATTCTTCACAGCACAGAAAACCGCATCAAAGACCGCCCTTTCGTTTGAGAACTTAACCTCAAGCTTGGTCGGGTGAACGTTTACGTCGACAAGCGCAGGATGAATATTTATCATAAGCACACAGGTGGGAAATTTCCCTGCCTCGCTGTATGAATCAAAAGCCTGCTCTATTGCGGCGGTTATGCTTCTGCTCTTGAAATATCTTCCGTTTATAAAGTATATCTGCAGATTTCGGCTTGCCTTCATAGCCTCGGGTCTTCCGATATATCCAATGACCTCAATTCCGAGTGTGAGCGAATTCACCTCGAAAAGTCTTTGAGAAAATTCTCTTCCGAGAACGGCGCGGATAGCGTTAAGCAGCTTTTTATCGCCTGCGGTTATAAACTTCTGCACGTTATCCGATATCATTCTGAATGACACGTCGGGTCTTGAAAGAGCGAGCTTCTCACAAAGTGAAATTACCGCCATAGCCTCTGACGAGTCTTTTTTTAAGAATTTACGTCTTGCGGGAACGTTCTCAAAAAGATTTTCAACTATTACGGTAGTTCCGTTTCTGCATCCCGCATCCGAAACGCTTACAACCCTTCCGCACTCGGAGATAAGAACAGATCCGCTCTCATCCTCCGTCCTCTTTGTCATTATCTTAAGATTTGAAACAGATGCGATTGCGGCAAGTGCCTCTCCTCTGAAGCCGAGAGTCATTATTCCGTCAAGATCGTTTTCGTTTCTGATCTTTGAGGTCGCGTGTCTTTTAAGTGCAATGGGAAGATCCTCTCTTGCAATTCCGCATCCGTTATCGGTAACTCTGAGGAACTGCACTCCTCCCCTTTTTATTTCAACAGTTATCTCTGTTGCGCCTGCGTCAAGCGCGTTTTCAACAAGCTCCTTAACACACGAAGCAGGTCTTTCTACAACCTCGCCTGCGGCTATAAGATTGGCAACGTGAAGATCAAGCTCGTTAATTATTCCCACGGTAAAGACCTCCTTCCCTTTCAGCCCGGCTTTTTTATCCGAGCGTCTTTTTAAGCTCGTACACAAGATTCAGAGCATCGATCGGCGTGAGAGTGTCCGTATCGGTCATTCTGATCTTTTTAATTACGTCCTTTTCAATATAATCGTCTATGGTGAATGAGGAATCGGTCTTGATGACCGCATCTCTCGGAATTGACGATTCGCTTGTAACCTTTTCAAGAACTTCCCTTGAGCGCTTTATGACCTCTTTCGGGAGCTTTGCGAGATTTGCAACCTCGATTCCGTAGCTCTCGTCAGCCGCGCCCTTTACTATCTTTCTTAAAAAGATTATCCCGTTATCTCTCTTTCTTGCGGTGATCGAATAGTTTACAACACCGTCACAGCTTCCCTCAAGCTCGCAAAGCTCGTGGTAGTGAGTTGCGAAGAGAGTTCTTGCAGCTATTTTCTTTCCTGCAGTATATTCGGCAACCGCCCTTGCAATGCTCATTCCGTCGAAGGTAGAGGTTCCTCTTCCGATTTCGTCATAGATGATGAGCGAGCGGGAGGTTGCGTTCTTGAGTATGTATGCCACCTCGGTCATCTCAAGCATAAAGGTTGACTGACCGCTTGCAAGGTCATCGGATGCGCCCACTCTTGTAAAGAGCTTGTCAACGATTCCTATTCTTGCCTCTCTTGCAGGAACAAAGGAGCCTATCTGCGCCATAAGAGTAATGATAGCCACCTGTCTCATATAGGTCGATTTACCTGCCATATTAGGGCCGGTTATGAGCATAAGCCTCTTTGAATCCTTATCAAGATAGGTGTCGTTGGGAACAAAGCCTCCCGATTCACAGAATCTTTCAACTACGGGATGGCGTCCCTCTTTTATATCGATTATTCCGCCGATATCGACCTCAGGTCTGTTATATCCGTATTTTACCGCGGCAAGAGCAAGTGAGAGATAAACGTCACTCTTTGCGATGATCTCAGCCGCAGTCTGTATTCTTCTTATATTTTCAGAAAGCTTATCGCAAAGCCTTTCAAATATACCAAGCTCGATCGCATTCACCTTATCGGATGCCGAAAGTATCGTTCCCTCAAGCTCCTTAAGCTCGGGGGTGATATATCTCTCTCCCGTTGTGAGAGTCTGCTTTCTTATATAGTCGGCAGGAACGTCTGCGACGTTCGATTTCGAAACCTCAATATAGTATCCGAACACACGGTTATATCCGATTTTCATATTCTTGATGCCCGTGCGCTCTTTTTCACGAAGCTCTATCTCCTCAAGCACGCCCTTTGAGTCGTTCATTATTCTTCTGAGTCTGTCGAGCTCGGAGTTTACTCCGTCCTTTATGAATCCGCCCTCCTTGGTTGAAAAGGGAGGCTCGGGAACTATCGTTCTGTCGATAAGCTCGTAAAGATCCTCAAGCGGATCGAGACTATTATAAAGAGCCGAAAGCTCCTCACTCTTACACGACGAAAGAAGATTCTTGATCATAGGGAGCTGAGCCATTGTCGAGGCCGCCGAGCGAAGGTCTCGTCCTCCGCCCGTTTTATATACTATCCTCGTCATAACTCTTTCAATATCGTGAATGGGAGAAAGCGCCTCTGCAAGATCCTCTCTGAGCATATACTCGTTTGTAAGCTCTTCGACCGCATCGAGTCTTCTGTATATCGCATTGGCGTCAAGAAGAGGCATATCAAGCCACTTTCTTAAAAGTCTTGCACCGAGTGCGCTCTTTGTCATATCGATTGCCCAAAGAAGAGATCCCTTCTTCTCGCCCGTACGCATTGTCTCACAGATCTCAAGATTTCTTCTTGTATTCTTGTCGATCTCCATATACTCGCCCGAGAAATACTTCTGAGGCTTTTTGAGATAAGACAGATCTGTCTTCTGCGAATCGTTAAGATATCCGATAAGCGCACCGAGCGAAAGAGTAAGACCTCCGTAGAGAGATAGCTCCTCGGGGCTCTGCGAGTAAAGTGAATATATCTCCTTTTCGCAAAGCTTTTTATCAAATCTTCTTGCCTCTCCGTCACGGCTTACAAATGCGCCGAGTCTGTCCTTTATGCATACGTACAGCTCGCTTCCCTGTGCGGGCAGCATATTCATTATTATCTCTCTCGGTGAAAAAGCGCAAAGCTCGTTTATGAGCTTATTCTCTCCCCCTTCGATAAGAGTAACTCTTATCTCGCCCGTGGAAATATCGGCAAAGGAAAGTGCGATTCCGTCCGAATCGATATTAATGGATGCAATATAGTTGTTCTTTTCTTCAGAAAGCTGGTTGCTGTCGGTACCGGTACCGGGAGTTATTATTCTTACTATCTCTCGGTTTACAAGACCCTTTGCGGTAGAGGGATCCTCTGTCTGCTCACATATTGCAACCTTATATCCGTTTTCAACAAGCTTTGCAATATATCCGTCACAACTGTGAAACGGTACACCACACATAGGCGCTCTGTCCGCTTCTCCGCAGTCTCTGCCCGTAAGCGTAAGTCCAAGCACCTCTGATGCAGTGTGTGCATCGCCAAAAAACATCTCGTAAAAATCGCCGAGTCTGTAAAACAGTATGCAGTCCTGATATTGTTCTTTTATGTCCATATACTGGCACATCATGGGCGTCATAATAATTCACATAGCCTTTCTAACAATAAAATTTATTTCTTCTTTCCAATCTCATCAACATTAAATGGTGTTTCCTGATAAAGATAATAATTAACCCAGTTTGAAAACAACAGATTTGCATGTGAACGCCAACGTACTATCGGTGTTTTCTTCGGGTCATCATCAGGAAAGTAGTTTTCAGGAACTTCAGGATTTATACCCTTTTCAAGGTCTCTGAAATATTCAAGAGAAAGAGTATCATTATCATACTCGCAGTGTCCTGTTACAAAAAGCTGTTTTCCGTCACGGGTTGCAATAATATACTCACCCGCATCCTTTGAGTCTGCAAGCACCTCAAGATTCGGCACATCCTTAATATCCGAAATGCTCATTTTTGTGTATCTTGAATGTGGTGCATAAAACTCATCATCAAAGCCGCGGAGCAGCTTAACTTTTTTCTTTTTCACCTTATGAAGGTATACACCCGAGAGTTTTTTGGGAAGGTCAAGCTTTTTTACGCCATAGTGATAGTAAAGTGCCGCCTGCGCACCCCAGCATATATGCATTACCGAGGTAACCGCTGTTTTGCTCCACTCCATAATCTCGCAAAGCTCGTTCCAGTATTCAACTTCCTCAAATTCCATTTTTTCAACTGGAGCACCCGTTATTATAAGCCCGTCATACTTGTTGTTCTTAACCTCGTCAAACACCTTATAAAACGTAAAAAGATGCTCAAATGAAGTGTTTTTTGACTGATATGTACTTGTTTTCAATAAATCAATCTCAACCTGAAGGGATGTGTTACCTAAAAGTCTTAAAAGCTGGGTTTCGGTAA
>JAFQWB010000065.1 GCA_017407725.1 Clostridia bacterium
GGGAAAAGGAGCTTATAAAAAAGGCTTCCGCAAGGATACCGGTTTTCTTCAGTGCAAATATGTCGCTCGGTGTAGCTCTTCTTGCGTCACTTGCAAAAAGGGCGGCAAGCGCAATGCCCGATGCATCGATAGAAATAATTGAAAAGCATCACGTAAGAAAGCTTGATGCCCCAAGCGGTACCGCACTTATGCTATTTGATGAGATCAAGAAAGCAAGAAAAGAGCTTTATGCCAAAACGGGAAGAAGCGGACACGGTAAGCGTGAATTTGCAGAGGTTGGAATACACGCCGTAAGAATGGGCAACATAGTCGGTGAGCACGAAATCATCATCGGCAACGGAGTTGAGACCATAACTCTTAAGCACGAGGCTCACGACAGAGCGCTTTTCGCACTCGGAGCAATAAGTGCGGCAGATTTCCTTTACAAGAAGGAAGCGGGACTTTATTCAATGCACGATCTTTTTAACGACTGATAGGAAAATAAATATGAGAATAGCAATATACGGATACGGAAACCTCGGCAGAGGTGTTGAGTGTGCGGTTAAAAATTCACCCGATGCCACTCTTGTCGGAGTTTTTACAAGAAGAGATCCCGAAGGCGTAAAAACACTTACCGGCGCCCCGGTATACAGAGCAGATTCTGTTTTTGAGAAAAAGGATATGATAGACGTCCTTATAATATGCGGCGGAAGTGCAACAGATCTGCCCGAAATGACTCCTATGCTTGCAGAGCATTTCTGCGTTGTTGACAGCTTTGATACTCACGCAAATATTCCGGCACATTATAAGAGATGTGACGAGGCGGCAAAAAAAGGCGGAAAGCTTGCGCTTATTTCGGCGGGATGGGATCCCGGACTTTTCTCTGTAAACAGACTTTATGCATCTGCAGTTCTTCCAAACGGAAAGGACGAGACCTTCTGGGGTACGGGCGTAAGCCAGGGACACTCGGATGCAATAAGAAGAATAGACGGTGTTCTTGATGCAAGACAGTATACCGTGCCGATAGAGGATGCACTCAGATCTGTAAGAAGCGGTGAAGAGAAAAGCTTCAGCGCAAGAGAAAAGCACAGAAGAATATGCTACGTTGTGATAAAGGACGGAGCAGATAAGGACAGAATAGAAAACGAGATAAAGACTATGCCGAATTATTTTGAGCCTTACGATACAGAGGTTAATTTCATCAGTCTTGAGGAGCTCAGACGCGATCATTCGGGACTTCCTCACGGCGGATTCGTTATCAGAAACGGCAAAACAGGACTTGATCTTGAAAACAGTCACACCATAGAATACAGCTTAAAGCTTTCATCAAACCCCGAATTTACCGCAAGTGCGATAGTTGCATACGCAAGAGCGGTAGACAGAATGAGCAAAAGAGGTGCTGTAGGATGCATTACCGTTTTTGACGTTGCACCTGCAGATCTTTCCTTACTTGACCGTGAGGAAATAATAAGAACAATGCTCTGATGCGATGTGCTGAAGGGTAAAAAGCAAAGAAGGGAAAAAGATGCTTTTAACAGAAAGAAAAGACGATCTTCTGTGCGGTAACGTAAACGTTTCCGAGTCGGGAGAGCTTCTCTTTGCAGGAATGAGTACTACGGAGCTTGCAAAGAAATATAAAACACCTCTTTATCTTATTGATGAGGACAGAATCAGAGAAAGATGCAGAACCTACCTTTCTGCCGTAAAGGATTTCCTTGGCGATAAGGGTCACGTTCTCTATGCTTCAAAGGCACTTTCCTTTAAGAGAATATACGAGATAATGAAAAGTGAGGAAATGGGAATAGACGTTGTTTCATCGGGAGAGATAGCAACGGCTGTAAAGGCTGGCTTTCCGCTTGAAAGAGCCTTCTTCCATTCCAATAATAAAACCGATGAGGACGTTTCGTTTGCAATGGAGAAGGGAGTAGGATACTTCGTTGTCGATAATGCCGAGGAGCTTTACGCCATCGATGAAGAGGCGAAAAGAAGAAGCATTACCCAGAAGATCCTTTTAAGAATTACCCCCGGAATAGACCCCCATACCTACGATGAGGTCGCAACAGGAAAGGTCGATTCAAAATTCGGCTCTGCGATTGAAACAGGACAGGCAGAGAGCATCACAGCTCTTGCGCTTTCCTTTGAAAATATCAGTCTTTGCGGATTCCATTGCCACGTCGGATCGCTTGTTTTCGATTCGTCTGTATATGTAAAGACTGTTGATACAATGCTCGGATTTATTTCCGATATGAAGAAAAAGCTTGGCTTTTCGGCATCTGTTCTCGATCTTGGAGGAGGATTCGGAGTAAGATATATTCCCGAGCATCCCGTGATCGATATAAGAAAAGAAATAGAGTCGGTTGCCAAAAGACTTGTTGAAAAGAGTGCCGAGCTCGGTATCGGGATGCCCGATATATATTTTGAGCCGGGAAGATCGATAGTTGCCGATGCGGGTATGACACTTTATACCGTCGGAACGGTAAAGAGAATACCCGGATATAAAAACTACGTGTCGGTTGACGGCGGAATGACAGACAGTCCGAGATATATTCTTTACGGCGCTCGCTATACAGTCCTTCCTGCTGATAATATGTATTCCGAGCGCGATATGGAATGCTCGCTTGTCGGAAGATGCTGTGAGAGCGGTGACATTATCGCAGAGGGAATAACACTTCCGAGCGATATCAAGAGAGGCGATACGGTTGCGGTGCTCACGACGGGTGTATACCATTATTCGATGGCATCAAACTATAACAGAATACCGAGACCGCCCGTAGTAATGATTTCGGATGAGAGCAGCTATATCGCAGTAAGACGAGAGACCTTTGACGATATCACCTCCTGCGATATCTGAATTCGATATTCTGCCGATCGCTATATATAAAACCAACAAAATCAATGCCGATATTTATGTCGGCATTGAATTCTTTTTAGAAAAGAAAAAAATTTCAGCAACACTATTGACTTTAGCGTGATAAAGTGGTAAAGTATAGTACGTAAGGAAATACCGTATAAGAGTATTTTGAAGATAACCTTTGAAGGGATAAAATATAATGCAGACAGACGAAAAGATACTGAAAAGCGAAGAGAGAGTGGCGTGGGCGCTCAGATCTCTTTATTCGCGTTTTGGATATACACAGTATAAAATGAGTAAATTCGAGGAGTATGCGCTTTACGTAAGAAACAAGGATTTCCTTGTGTCTGACGGAATAATTTCGTTTACCGACACAAGCGGAAAGCTTCTTGCGCTCAAGCCCGACGTAACTCTTTCGATAATCAAAAACTCAAAGGATGAAGAGAAGAGCACTCAGAAGCTTTATTACGATGAAAACGTATACAGAATTTCCAAAAGCTCTCACGCCTATAAGGAGATAAGACAGACAGGTCTTGAATGTATAGGAGATATCGGAATATATGAGACCTGCGAGGTGGTTTCTCTTGCAATCGAAAGTCTCAGAGCGGTATCAGAGAATTACGTGCTTGAAATTTCACATGCAGGACTTTTTGAAGCGCTTCTTGACGAAAAGGGTCTTAGCGGAGAATACAAAAAGAGAGCGGTAGAGGCAATAAGCTCAAAGAACGAGGGCGAGCTTGTGCATATTCTCAAGGATGCGGGAGTTTACTCTGATGATAACGATGATCTTTCGGTGTTCACACGAAATTTCATGTCGGTCGATGATGCGCTTTCCGCAATAAAGAAGATATGTAAGAGCGAGGAGTCGCAGAGACTTTATAACGAATTCAGAGAGATCATAGAGGTTCTTGCAGAGAACAGATCGCTTGACTGCGTTGTCATAGATTTCTCGCTTACAAACGATATGTCATATTACAGCGGTATAATCTTCAGAGGATACGTTGATAGCGTTCCCACAAAGGTGATCTCGGGCGGAAGATACGATAAGCTCATGAAGAAGATGAAGAGAAGCTCGGGTGCCATAGGCTTTGCCGTATACCTTGACTCTCTTGAAAGACTTGACAGCACGGTAAAAAAATATGACGTTGACTGCCTTGTTATTTACGAAAATGACGTTGCGGCGGCACTCAGAGTCGCCAAAAATCTTGCCGAATCGGGAAAAAGCGTAAGAGTTGAAAGAGAAATACCCGAGAAGCTCAGATACGAAAATGTTATTTATGCCGAGTCAAAGGGGGATGCTTAATATGAATATGATCAATATTGCGCTTCCCAAGGGAAGACTTGGTGAAAAGGTCCTCGATATATTTGAAAGAGCGGGCTTTGAATGTCCCGAAATACATAAAGAGAGCAGAAAGCTTATATTTGAAAACGAAGAGACCTCGGTAAGATATTTCTGGGTAAAGCCCACAGACGTTGCAATATACGTTGAAAGAGGAGCCGCAGATATCGGAGTTGCAGGCAAGGATATACTTCTTGAATACGAGCCCGACGTTTACGAGCTGCTTGATCTCGGTATGGGAAAGTGCAGAATGGCTGTTGCGGCCAAAAAGGGATTTGTGGATAATACCGACAGAACCTTGAGAGTGGCTACCAAGTTTTCAAGAATTGCTGAGCGTTATTATGCCGAGAAGTGCAGGGATATTGATATAATTCATCTCAACGGATCGATAGAGATAGCGCCTATTCTGGGACTTTCGGACGTTATAGTCGATATTGTGGAAACGGGAAAGACTCTTTATGAGAACGATCTTGAGCCTATTGAGGATATAGTTAATATAAGCGCAAGACTTATAGCAAATAAGTCGAGCTACAGATTCAAGAGCGGTCTTATAGAGAGAATAAAGGAGTCTCTTTATAAAGAGATACGGAAGGACTGAAAATAATGATAAAGATATATTCATACGGTGAGGTATCTGCCGAGGAGATCTTTTCAAGATGCGACAGTGTATCGAGTGTTGAGGATATCGTTACCGAAATAATTGAAAAAGTAAAAAACGAAAAGGACAGCGCACTTTACGAGTTCTGCGAAAAATTCGATAAGGCAAAGCTCACGTCACTCGAGGTTACAAAGGAAGAGATTGACGAGGCGGTTGGGTCGGTAGATCCCGAGTTTCTCAGAATACTTAAGGATGCCGCTGAGAATATAAGGGCATTTCACGAAAAGCAGGTAAGAAACAGCTTTATAATAAGCGAAAAGGATGGAGCTATTATAGGTCAGAAGGTGGTCCCCGTTGAAAAGGTCGGACTTTACGTTCCGGGCGGAACTGCGGCTTACCCCTCCACCGTTCTTATGGACAGCATTCCCGCAAAGATAGCAGGATGCTCAGAAATATGCATAACAACCCCTCCGGGCAAGGACGGAAAGATAAATCCCGTCATTCTTGCGGCGGCAAGTATTGCAGGTGTTGACAGAATATTCAAGGTCGGCGGAGCTCAGGCGGTAGCCGCCCTCGCATACGGAACAGAGAGCATTCCGAAAGTGGATAAGATAGTTGGCCCCGGAAACGCCTTTGTTGCAGAAGCTAAAAAGCAGGTTTTCGGCAAGGTTTCGATCGATATGATCGCAGGTCCCAGCGAGATACTTGTTATTGCCGACGGAAAATCAAATGCAAGATATATTGCGGCAGATCTTCTTTCTCAGGCAGAGCACGATAAGATGGCAAGTGCGGTTCTCGTTACCGATTCTATGGATCTTGCACTTAAGGTGAGAGACGAGCTTGAAATACAGCTTGCACTTCTTCCGAGAGAAGAGATCGCACGTCACTCGATAGATAATAACGGCAAAATAATAGTTGCCCCCGATCTTATGAAGGTCATAGATATCGCAAACGAGATCGCGCCCGAGCATCTTGAGCTTTCGGTCGATTCTCCCTTCGATTATCTTGATAAGATCAAAAACGCAGGCTCTGTATTTATGGGCAGATATTGTCCGGAGGCTCTCGGTGACTATTTTGCAGGCCCGAATCATACTCTTCCCACAAGCGGAACGGCAAGATTTTCAAGCCCTCTTTCGGTGGATGATTTCGTAAAGAAGATACAGTATACCTACTATACTAAGGATGCGCTTTCAAAGGTTGCAAACGATATTGCATACTTTGCCGAAAAGGAAGGGCTTTCGGCACATGCAAGAAGCGCTACTATCAGATTTGAGGAAGAAAAATGAGCAGATTTTTGAATCGGGCATATGCCTCACTCGACGTGTATACACCGGGTGAGCAGCCCAAGGATATGCAGTATATAAAGCTCAATACCAACGAGTCACCTTATCCGCCGTCAGACGGAGTCATAAAGGCTATCTCCGAGGGTGAAATAGAAAAATTAAGACTTTATTCAGATCCCGAGTGTGCCGATTTAAGAGATGCGATCGCAGAGCTTTACGGCGTAAAAAGAAAAAACGTTTTCGTTTCAAACGGCTCTGACGATATACTCAATTTTTCATTCATGGCATTTGCGGGCAGAGAGGGAAGAGCGGTTTTCCCGGATATAACCTACGGATTTTATAAGGTGTTTTCAGAGCTTCACGGAGTGAAGTATGAAACAAAGCCCCTCAGAGATGATTTTACAATAGATCCCGATGATTATAAGAACACGGGATGCCTTACCGTTATAGCAAACCCCAATGCGCCGACGGGGAAATATCTCGGGCTTGATATCATAGAGGATATACTTTGCTCGAATAAGGACAGTGTGCTTCTTATCGATGAGGCGTATATTGACTTTGGCGGAGAGAGTGCAGTGTCGCTTACAAAGAAATATGAGAATCTTCTCGTTGTAGGCACGTTTTCAAAGTCACGCTCGCTTGCCGGGGCAAGACTCGGCTTTGCTATAGCTAACGAGGAGCTTATAGCAGATCTTGACAGAATCAAATATTCGACCAATCCATATAACGTGAACAGACTTACTCTTCTTGCGGGAAGAGCGGCAATACTTGACGATGCCTACTATAAGGAAAACTGCAAGAAGATAATAAAGGCAAGAGAGTATACCGAAAGCGAGCTTAAGAAAAGAGGCTTTGAGGTTACAGACTCACTTGCAAACTTCGTATTTGCAAAGAGCGACAGAATCAGCGGAGAGACCCTTTATCTCGAGCTTAAAAAGAGAGGAATTCTCGTTCGCCACTTTACAAGCGAGAAAATAGCGCAATATAACAGAATTACGGTGGGAACCGAATCTGAAATGAAAAAATTAATTGAGACGATCGATATCATACTCGGAGGTATGAAATGAGAAATGTTCAGATAGAAAGAAAAACGGCAGAGACCGATATAAGCCTTTTTATAGAGCTTGACGGAAAGGGAAAAAGCGAGATTGAAAGCGGATGCGGATTTTTAGATCATATGCTGACTCTCTTTTCCTCTCACTCAAGATCAGATATTAAGCTTACCTGCAAGGGTGACACACAGGTTGACTACCACCACACCGCAGAGGATATAGGCATCGCTCTCGGCGCTGCCATAAAAAAGGCTATCGGAGATAAAAAAGGAATAAACAGATACGGAAGCTTTATCCTTCCCATGGACGAGGCTCTTATAATGTGCGCTATCGATATATCGGGAAGATCGCACCTTTCCTTCTCCCTTGATATACCCACCGAAAGAGTGGGCGATTTTGACACAGAGCTCGTAGAGGAATTCTTCACGGCTCTCACAAGAGAAGCGGGAATCACACTTCACCTTAAAAAGCTTGACGGAAAGAATTCTCACCATATAATAGAGGGTGCATTCAAGGCGTTTGCAAGAGCGCTGAGAATAGCCGTATCTATCGATCCGTCCCTCGGTGACGAGATACCCTCTACAAAAGGAGTTCTCTGATGGTTGCGATTATCGATTACGGAGTCGGAAACCTTTTTTCGCTCGCATCATCGCTTAAAATGATAGGTGAAAATGCGGTTGTTACAAGTGATCCCAATACAATAAGAGAAGCCGATTCGCTCATTCTTCCGGGTGTCGGAGCATTTGAGGACGCCGCAAAAAAGCTCTTTTCATCGGGCCTTGACAAGGTTATTAAGGAAGAGTGTGCAAAGGGAAAGCCCCTTCTCGGAATCTGCCTCGGAATGCAGATGCTCTTTGAAAAAAGCCACGAATACGGCACTCACGAGGGGCTCGGGCTTATAAAGGGCGAGGTTGTTTCAATGAAAGGCAGAATTCCCGAGCATCTTGATATTCCTCATATGGGCTGGAATGCTCTTTCTTTTAAGAAGGAAAGTAAGCTTTTCAAATTTATAAACGAGGGAGACTTCGTATATTTCGTTCATTCGTATTATGCCGATAACTGCGAAGAAAGCATAAGCGCTACTGCAGAGTACGGAAAAGAGATAACCGCGTCTGTTGAGAGCGGAAACATTTACGGATGTCAGTTCCACCCCGAAAAAAGCGGAGAGGTCGGACTTTCGATACTTAAGGCATTCTGTGAAATAAAATAACAAAAAAGGGCGCGTGTAATCAATGAAAATTTTTCCGGCAATAGATCTTCTTTCCAAAAACGCCGTACGCCTTTATAAGGGCGACTATGCACAGTCGACGGTATACAGCGATAAGCCGTGGGAGATAGCACACGATTTCAGACTTTGCGGAGCAGAAAACCTCCATCTTGTCGATCTTGACGGAGCAAAAAGCGGAAATCTTGACAATCTAGAAACGATAAAGACGATAGTTTCCAAAACCGACCTTTTCACCGAGGTTGGCGGAGGAATAAGAAGCCTTGACAGAATAGAGAGCTATCTTTCCATAGGTGTCAGCAGGGTAATACTCGGAACTGCGGCGGTCACCGACAGTGAGTTTCTTGAAAGAGCGCTTGATAAATACAAGGAGAAGATTGCGGTAGGCGTCGATATTAAGGACGGCCTTGTGGCAATCAAGGGCTGGACAGAGAAGTCTGAGTTTGAGGCGCACGAATTCTGCAAAAGAATGCAAAAGCTTGGTGTCGGATGCATTATCTGTACCGATATTTCAAAGGACGGAGCAATGAAGGGAACTAACAGAGAGCTTTACAGAGAGCTTTCCGAGGAGCTTGACCTTGATATAATGGCGTCGGGCGGAGTTTCGGATATTGAGGACGTAAAGGCTCTTGCAAAAATGAATCTTTACGGCGCAATTATCGGAAAGGCATACTACACGGGCGCAATTGACCTTACAGAAGCTCTGAGAGTGGCAAAGGGAGAATGATATGATAACAAAAAGAATAATACCTTGCCTTGACGTAAAGAACGGAAGAGTGGTCAAGGGTGTTAATTTTGAGGGACTTTCTGACGTTTCCTCGCCCGTGAGGCTCGGAAAATATTATAGCGAAAATGGTGCGGACGAGCTTGTCTTTTACGATATAACCGCCTCCTTTGAGGAAAGAAAGCTCTTCACCGATATTTTAAGAGAGGTTGCTTCGACTATCTTCATTCCTCTGACGGTGGGCGGAGGAATAAACACGCTCGACGATTTTGAGCGAGTGCTCGGTGCAGGGGCGGATAAGGTAAGCGTCAATTCAGGAGCGATAAGAAATCCGTCGCTCATAGAAAGTGCCGCCAAGAAGTACGGAAATCAGTGTGTAGTGCTTTCTGCCGATATAAAAAGAGTTGATGGTGTTTTCAGGGTCTTTTCAAAGGGCGGACGAGAGAATACGGGAATGGAAGCAATCGAGTGGATAAAGAAATGCGTTTCGCTCGGAGCAGGCGAGGTTGTTGTAAACTCAATTGACACCGACGGAGTAAAAAAAGGCTTTGATATCGAGATGCTCGAGCGCGTATGCGAGGCGGTAAACGTACCCGTGATCGCATCGGGAGGAGCGGGATGCATAGATGATTTTACCGATCTCTTTAATAAAATACCCAAGATATCGGCAGGACTTGCCGCATCGATCTTCCATTTCGGAGAGGTGTCGATAAAGGACCTCAAAAACGAGCTTTCCAAGAATAATGTAAACGTAAGAATATGAGGAAAATAAAATGTTTAATATAGACGAACTTAAATTTGATAAAGACGGACTTATCCCTGCGATAGTGGTTGATGCAATCTCAAAAAAAGTGCTCACTCTTGCATATATGAACAGAGAGAGCCTTGAGATCTCCCTTGAAAAGAAGCTTACCTGCTTTTATTCAAGATCAAGACAGAAGCTCTGGCTTAAGGGCGAAACAAGCGGAAACTATCAGCACATAAAGTCAATAACCGCAGACTGCGATAAGGATGCACTCGTTGTAGTTGTCGAAAAGGACGGCCCCGCCTGCCATATGGGAACAGATTCCTGCTTCACCGCACCTGTTTTGGAGAGCGAGAGCGAGGAATTCTCACTCGACGGACTTTATTCTCTTCTTGAGGGCAGAAAGGCGAATATGCCTGAGGGCTCGTATACCACGTATCTTTTCAGCAAGGGAATCGATAAGATCTTAAAGAAGATCGGAGAGGAATCCACCGAGGTCATAATTGCAGGAAAGGCAAACGATAAGAAAGAGACCGTGTACGAGATAGCAGATCTCGCATATCACGTTATGGTAATGATGGTTGAGATGGGAATTTCACTTGACGACGTGAGAGCAGAGCTTGCATCAAGACACGTTATCGACCATAAGGTCAAGCAGGAGAAAATGACAAACTGAAAAACTAAAATCCGTGAACAAAAAAAGTTCACGGATTTTTTCACGCTTTCATATCTCGCTGAATATAATGAAAGTGAGACTCGCAAAAGCGACACAAAAAGGAGATATGATATGGCAACATTCACCAACAAGGCAACACTCACGTATAACGGAATAAGTACGGATTCCAATACCGTAGTGGGAAATATTCCCGAAAACCTCACGGTAAACAAAAACGTAATAAACCAAAGCTACAGCTTCGGTGACAGCATAACTTATGTTATCTCTCTTGTAAACGACGGATCGTTTTCGTATAGCGGACTTACAGTCAGCGACGATCTCGGAGCATTTGTGAGAGACGGTGTAAGCTATACTCCTCTTGATTACACCGAAGGATCGGTTGCGTATTACGTCAACGGTATACTTCAGAGTGATCCCACGGTAACCTCGACCTCACCTCTCACCCTTAGCGGAATAAACGTTCCTGCAGGAGGTAATGCGGTAATCGTTTACAGAGCAAGTGTCAATAGCTTCGCACCCCTTTCTGCAGGCTCGGTTATAGAGAATACGGTAAGCGTATCGGGTGCAGGACTTGCCGCACCCGTAACAGACAGCGAATCGCTTCCTGTATTTGAGGAATCGCTTCTTTCTATTACGAAGAGTCTTTTCCCGACGGAGATAAGCGAAAGCGGAGAGCTGACCTATACGCTTCTTATCGAGAATACGGGTAACACCGAAGCGCCTGCGACGGCTAATATCGTCGTAAGCGATATGTTTGATCCCATCATCAATATAGGCTCGGTAACTCTTAACGGAGTCGCTCTTGAAGAGGGCACGGGATACACCTACGATCCTCTTACAGGCGCATTCGCAACAGTTCAGAGCGTTATCACGGTTCCTGCGGCGACCTATACTACTCAGCCCGACGGAAGTATAGTTACAGTTCCGTCAAGCGCGCTTCTCGTAATAAACGGAACTATCTGATAAGAAAAGCACCTGCAGCTCGCAGGTGCTTTTTTTACTTGAATATTTCCATAAAATAATTGATGAAGTATTCTCTTTCAACGCCTGATGCAACGAGCACCTTTGAAGAGGTGTCGTAGCCCTTGAAGGCATCGTTCATATAAGCCTTTCTGTAGGCGTCAACGTTAAAGGTAAGACCGCGAGCAAAGCCCTCGGTGAAAACTATAACGTGTCCCTTTTCCATCTTGCAGACCTCGGGATGAAGGGCGTAGTAGATAACGAGAGGGTCGTGAAGCATGGCGATTCCGCCCTTGTTGGTGTCGCACCAATAGGAGTAAAGATCGGAAATGTACTTGACTGCCTTGTCTTCTCCGCTATATGAGAGAATAAGATCAGAATTTTCTTTTCCGATGCTTAAAAGATGTGTAACGTCAGCACCCATGCATTCAAGATTTTTAAGAGAAGAGAACATTATTTTTGCCGCTTCGGGATCGCACATAACGTTCCAGTCTGCGTACTGTCTGAAGAAAGCGCCGCCCATTATAGCGACCTTGTCAGCAAGTAAGAGAGCATCCTTGTTCTTTTCAATAACCTTCGCAATGTTGGTGAAGGGACCGATCGCAATAACGGTAAGATCCTTGCCGTACTTCTTGCACGAATCGATTATAAAATCGATAGCATCCTCGGGGTCTGTGCTGTCGGGTGAATATTTTTCAATCTCCTCGCTGTACTGACAAAGGTGAGGAAAGTCGGTGGAGGGGTCAAAATATGTGATTCCGTATCCCGCATAGACGGGGACAGACTCATAACCCTTTCCATAGTCGGAGAGAAGCTTCTTGGTTATCTGCGCGCGCTCGTAGGTGTTTCTGAATACTGTTGTAATGCCGATAATATCAAAATCCATCTTCATTGCAAGATAAAGCGCAAAGGCATCATCAATATCGTCTCCTATATCCATATCTATAAGTATCTTTTTCTTGTTTTCCATAATAGCACCTCGAAAGAAATTGTCGCATAAATTATAGCATAAAAAGAGTACTCATTCAATAGATATGTAAAAAAATAAAGGTCAAAATCAGGAAAAACAGTATCTTTGGTAATATTTTTACACTCAAAACTCAACAAAATATGAAAAAAAGGTTGACAAAAAGTAAAAAAGAGAATATAATAATCAAAACTGAATAACTGTAAATAGCAAAGCCGTTGTAAGGCGGTGACGCAAAACTATAGGGGCTAAACGATAAATGTCGGATAGTCAGCCAGGTGCCGATCTTTAAGAGCGTACTCTTAAGTTCGGCTATTTTTATTTATTGATAAATAACTAATCGGTCTTAAACACGAAAGGAGGATGTGAAATCGGTATGAATGAAAGCAAAATGATTAAAAGACTTAAAAGCTTGAATATTGTACTCGTCGCTCTTCTTCTTTGTGTGGCTCTTGCGGCTATTCCGATCTATGCGTGGTATTGCTATGTGTATTCTTCACCGAGAAGCGTAATTAAAACAGGTAACTCTGCAGACGTGTATATTGAGCAGTCTTACTGTACGGAAACGCTTAAGAATGACGGAACGGTTGAAAGCTATGAATATCATTTCGTTCCCGTGTCGGTAACCCCCGATTCCAAAAGACCTACGGGCGATGATGCTGTCACTGTCAATTTTGACCACTTCAATTTCGGAAGCATAATTAACGTCCACAGCTTAAAGCCCTCAAATTACGTGTATCTCAGCATACGTATTCCTACCGCAACGGGTGGTGACGTTGACTTCGCATTCTCTTATAACACTAAGGATTCCGAGGGAAATGATTTTCCCGACGGAAGATTCAGCTTCTATAGCGGTGTGAGAGATCAGGAGGTTATCAATTTTACGTATCTTCCCAAGGCAGAGAATGCAGATGTATATACCGGACTTGACTCTATTGAGAATACAATGCCTTTTATCGAGTATGCTTATGCGTTTTCGGATGAAAAGGTTGAAAGCCAGGAGGCTCTTGAATCTCTCAGCTACGTAACAGGACCGAACAGTACAACAAAATATACTGTGTCAGCGGATGCAACACTTATAAGTGCAGAGTATGACATCAACGAGGAAAACGATTATTACTATATGTACGTAAGAATGATCCCCAACCTCGATGCTTTCGTTGAATCGCTTGACTACATTTCAACCTACATGCCTTGTCTTATCGACTTCAACTTGAAGCTTACTATCGATATTACTCACAAAGCCCCGACGCCCACAACCACGGCGGGACAGTAATTTTCTTGTAAGAATCCGCAAACCAAGAGGATAAAAAATGAAAAAAAGCAAAGCTCTCATACTAAGCCTTATATGTACGCCGATAGTTACCGTCATGATACTTTTTATGACGGTGTTCGGCTATGCGTACTTTAAGGTTTCGTCTGAAAAAAATTTTAATACCAACGTAAACGTTGACCTTCTTTTCCATAGATATGAGACTACGATTCTCGGCAATTATCAGGATGCCCTTCTTGCCGAAAAGCAGGTTAAAAACCCAACCGAAACAAATCCTTGGGAAAACCCCGACGATGCTCCTTGGGGAACAGAGTATAACCCCTTCGTTATTACTAACCCTTATCACCTTCAGAACCTTTCAAGACTTACCGCCAGCGGATATTTTGAGAACTTCTTCTATAAAAACTATCCTGCAAATTCAACAGGAGACGACGTGATTATTTCCGCAAAGGAGAATATCCCTCACTTCGTTGTTTCCGACCAGCAGGGCTTTATAACGGTACTTGATGCAAGCGACTACTATATTTCACCTGTCGGAAGTGCAGAAAGACCCTTTATAGGAAGCTTCAGAGGAGCAGTTGTAAAAGAGGGCGCCCCTGCATCCGTAACCATTACAAAAAAGCTCGGAGACGGAACGGAAGAAACCTATACCTCCGCAACCTCCGCAATCTATAACCTTGATATCGAAACACATTACGACGTTGTTGATATCGGACTTTTCGGATACGTAGGATATACTCTTGACAGTATTGAAGAGGTTTCGAACACCGACTCTAACGGAAATACTGTTACCGCAATCAAGGTAAACCCTGCAAAGGTTTCAACTCTTAAGGATATTCTTATCGTTGACCAGAGAATAACCTCAACTCTTAGCGCGGTTGACCTTACCGACTGGTTCAGCGGAGTGGTTGAGTTTTACGAGAGTATTACCGCTGATGAAGGTCTTGGACTTTTAGAAAGCATAAACAAGCACTATTTCAACTATCCCGGCACTTACGACGAGAACGGAGTATTAAGCGGCGGACGTGATTTTGACGGCACTTACGTTCACAAGGATACTCACCATATAGGAATTCTCGCGGGACATATTGAATATACAACAGTTGAAAACATAAGCGTTTTCTATACCGCTAACAATATCTGTGCAATTGATATACAGGGTAAGGGCGGTAATGCCAATTACTATTCAAGAACGGGAATCTTCGGAACCGTTCGTAATATGAATGCTCAGATACACTATGACAATACAGAAGGTTCGTACATCGTTGATGAAGAGGGTATTTCCGATAAGAACATATCCTCGGGCGGCGGACTCGGAACAGGTGGTGGACTTCATTCGGGTACAGGACAGGGTTACGTAACCGCAACCGAACTGTATCAGTGGTACAGCTATACAGAGGGAACTGCTGCGTTCAAGTACGTTGACGGAACACAGAATACCACAAATAAGTATAAAGACGAATACGGAATTCTTGATCTTTGGCGCTATAAAATAGACGATAACCAGGTGGAGCACTTTACTGCCGTTCCTGTTTATGCATATCCCAAGAGCGGCGGCGGATGGGATTTCTATCTCGATGAAGCTAAACAAATGCCCGTAAAGAGCATTGATGAAGATAAAGTTGTAGCGAATATAACCGTTACCGAACTTGATGAGAACGGTGAAACGGTCACAGAGACCATCGAGAGAACCTGGACTAAATTTATAGTAGGCTGTTCAGACAAGGCTTCAAATGCAAGCAGTCCCTATAAATATACCTTTTACGGAAAGAAAACCACCGATGGAGATTTTGAAAAGGTAAAGTACTGTAACGAGCTTTCCATGTATATTATGGAAGGTATAGATAAGGACGGAATTGATCTCTGCCATAAGTACGAGAGCGATGCAACTATAGATTTCTCGGGCGATCTTTACTATTTCTATGACGGAGTATTTACCTTTGTTCTTTCTTCAACAGAGGATACAATTGAAGATACTTGGGAAAACGGAAACGTAGATAAGCTCGTTTTGGGTGAAAATGATACTTCAAAATGGGAAGTAAACTATTCTCACGGAAATAATTCTGTCGCTGCTTTCTTGAAGCAGGTTACCGATAAGGGTATGCTCAATGATGCAATAAAGGATGGAAAGCAGATCTATATTCTTGCTAAAACAGGAGTTGAAGATCCGAATTATCCTGACAGAGAGCAGATATTCGTGTTATCAATTGACCTTGGCTCGTCAGACATAAGCGGAGGAAGCTGGCAAGACAACAGATTTACATCCCCTGGTATTAATCTGTATTTTGACTCAAAGCTTTCAGAGGATCTTTATCAGTCCTTTACCGGAGGAGACCTTGATGCCGATGATATACCTCAGACACCCGGAAAAGTAACTTATAATTCTTCGGGAAACGTTGTGATAGGCGACCCTCAAAATATGGTTGGGTCAATTGCTGATCTGACAAACAATTGGAGCGACTACACTATTCTTAATATAGGTACGACAGGCTCAAACACGAGTATAACTGAGCTTAAACAAAAATACAACGTAATTCCCAAGGCATCCAATTATAAGTATTATTACATTGTTGATAACGACGCAAATCTTGCCAACGGCTTTACCGAAGCGGGTGAAGGTCAGCGTGACGGAAACTCAAACTTCAACGATGCGTATGAGTGGAATGGATATTTCTATTATACACGTGAGAGGACTTGGGGTGGATACGAATATACATATTACTATGTGGCACCCAACGCAACCGACTCCCAGCAAATTGCCGTAGATGTTACGGAAGCTCCCAATGAATTTTTTGATGTTGTTACTAGCACCAATCCTTATGGAGGAATTCCGACATATAGTTGCACCTATAATGATACAACGTACGGAGCTGAAGGCTTAATAATTCTTAATAATCTTAATGAGAATGATGGCACTGCTCAGGCATACGGAACATCAAGCACAACCAATGTCACCTTTTCTGGAAGCATAGTTAACAAAGCGGCAGATCCAATAAAATTTATATTTGTTGACGCAGAAGGAACAACACAAAAATATTATCATTTTGATGCATCCGGTAATATGATCGAGCTTAATACACCTACACGCTTGACAGGACAAACCGGAACGGGTAGATATTTGTATAGTGCAACTCCCAAAAGCGGAGGTACCGCAGTGGAGGGTATTGTTGTTTCGAGAAGATCTACTTATAATTACACTAATACAGCGGGCGACAAATATCTTAATTTATTAAGAAATGACGATAGGTTCTTGTTCTGGACTACGAGTACGTACAGCTTCTGGTCGGGAACCGATACCGGTCGTGGGTCGCTCTCGGGTGTCAGTGCCTACGAAAAAGAAGGCGAAATCACCTTTAATGCTGACGGCTCATGCAGACTTATGTATGTTATGGATGATACACCTTATTATCTTAACTATAATACCACTTCATTCAATATGTCTAAATCAGCGTCTGCAACAACCCAGCTTTACATTTACACGGTAGAAGGCTTCTCGACATTAAACTACGGTCGAGTAACCTTTGACCCGACTGCATCAAGCACTCATCACGAACTTGCGGCTGATTCGCACGTTCTTTGGCCTGGCACCACGTATAAAAATTCTGTCGCAGACAAAACAAACGGCACTCAGTCATTCACAATCAAGTCTATTGCAGAGCTTGCCGATCAGAACTGGATAAGCAGACATGGAGGAGTGCTTACAAGCGCAACCCTTCACAAAAAGTTCCAGATGACCGAGGCAACCGACTTCGCACTCCGTTTCGGACTCGGAAATTTCTTAGGAATAGGAAATGCTCCCGTTGTACCTCTCGGCGGACCCGAGCCTGCTTATGCGACAGTCCCGCAGGGATGCGTTGGCTTCAAGATTAATGAGTTGAAACCCGGAGGCTCCAAGATAAGAGTAATTGTCGCAGTTCCGACGTCTGAATTTTGCCCAACCGAGGAGGATTTTACGCTTGGATATACAAACGACTATTATTTCGGAATTTGGGAAATGAATGAGGAAGGCTCAAATACAAATTCCTTCTTTGGAATTGAATATGCCATAGATTATATCAACAAAAATGAACCTATCGAGGCATTTGAGCTTCCGAGATCTCATCACTATGATCCTGCAGATACTCCTGCAAACATAGGAACAAAATACGGAAACGAAGAATATATTCTCGTAAATTACGGTGGAGAAACCTACAGAGCATACCTTAACGGCGAAAGTGTTCTTGTGGCTTACGAATTCACGGTAAATGAGCTGGGTGTATATATTCTCGGTTCTACAAACAGCGCAATGGAGATAGTATACTTTGCTGCTGAAGGAACTGCAAGCGAAGGCTCTGACGGACTTGCAAGCGGTCAGCTTGGTTCTGTTGACTTTGTTTACGCAAGCAGCACTAAGCAGATCATCACAGTTGATATGACGCAGCCCGATTCGGATTCAAGCTATGATACAAATTCCTACTACTATTCTTCGGGCTGTATGCTCAGTATAAACAACATATCAAGCAATGCCGCGTCGGGAGGTTATTTCCTACGGGCAAATGATCTGCAGCTATACGTATATCGATCGCAAAACTCAAACAAGCGGTATATATACGCACTCTCAACGGCAACAACAACACCAAATACCTATCACGGCTCGCTCGACAGATATCTTATTACTACCGGCGATAACGCGATGTTGCCGCAAACAAACGGTACGTGGAATTATGACGTACCCTTCGATCAGCTGCCGGAACGTAAAACTCAAACCTCAAACTAAACTAAAGAAAGGAGAGCAATACACAAAATGGTTTCATCAAGAAAATATATGATATCGAGCGCACTTACAACAGCGGTGCTTCTTGTGGCATTGCTCTTCGCTCTTTTCGCAATGAACCCCAGCCTTGGATGGTTTTCTGATGCCGAAACTGCAACTGCAACCGGCATGCAGGTAAAGAGTAAGGTTTCGGGAGTCGAAGCACAGATAATAAAGGTTACGCTTGTTCACACGGACGGAACAAATGAAGATATTCCCCTTAGCGGTGGTCTCTTTAACATAAATGGATTTGTTCCGGGTGATAAACTGGTTTTTGACATAAAAGTCACCAACAACTCGGACGATTCTGTTAATCTTTCGGTTTATCTAATGGGAAACAAGGACGAAAAGCCTCATATCAGCAGTGAAGGTGACGAGTATTTGTGGCTTTCGACACAGCTTTTCATAAGCCGTGCCGCCTGCACGATAGAAAGCAGCTCGGAAAGCGACGTTGACAGTCAGGGAACGGCAATCGTTCCCGATGACGGAACGGGCAGAGCATACCTCTACCCGATAAGCGGATATAATCCCAAGGTCGATGCTATCCCTACGGGTACTAAAACCGGCAAGAGCGGAGATCATTACTGTGAAAAGCCTCTCCACGAGGGTGTAATTCTTGCCTCCGAATCATCTTGTCAGCTTTCCTACACAATAGGATTCGTTAACTCGGAAATTGACCAGGAGGAGTTCAAGAGCGATCACTTTAACGGAAGTGCAGGACAGCAAGCAGGCTACTTCTCGGCATATTTCGAGGTTGATTACTCGGATAAAGACTAAAAACAAAAAGACAGAGAATTTAGCGTGTTATCCATAACGGAGAACACGCTAAAACTAAGTTTGCCCTTGCGGGCAAGTGAAGTTATCTTAGATAGTGAAGTTCACTTCGTGAGTGAAGTTTCGCCTTGCGGCGAAGTAATGGCAAACTTAACTTCACTGTGAGCCCATAGCGAATAACTTCACTGTGCATAGCACAACTTCACTTTTGCGTCAGCAAAAACTTCACAAAGCAAAAAAGAGAGTTAATGGCTAAAACCATTAACTCTCTTCTGTTTTTATCGCAAGTTTCGCATTTGTTAAACAAATGCAC